>JBOFGJ010000527.1:0-1527 GCA_051649065.1 Flavobacterium sp.
AGATGGCTAAGTCTGATGCAGATGTGATTATCCATTTAGGAGACTATATCTATGAGTATGCACCTAGTCAATATGGTACTAATGCCAGTACAGCATTGTTAAACAGGGCACATAAACCGAATAAAGAGATAATAAGTCTAGATGACTATAGAGAGCGATATAGACAGTATCGCAGTGATGTCAATCTGCAGTTGGCACATCAGAAAAAACCTTTTATATGTGTATGGGATGATCACGAAATAGCAAATGATACATATAAAGATGGTGCTGAGAACCATCAACCAGAAACAGAAGGTAGCTTTGAGGCTAGAAAGCGTGCTGCACTTCAGGCATACAGCGAATTTATTCCACTAAAAACTGGGAAAGATACTCGTATCTATAGAAGTTTTGACTTCGGTAATATCTTATCACTTCACATGTTAGATACTCGTGTTATCGCTAGAGATAAGCAGTTGAGTTATAATGACTATTTTACTAAAGAAGGCTTTGATACAAATGGCTTTATGCAAGCGTATATGAACCCTAATCGCCAACTTATGGGACAAGAACAATTAGGGTGGTTAGCAGGACAAATGAATAATAGTAAAGCCTCTTGGCAAGTATTAGGACAACAAGTCTTAATGGCTAAGATGTTAGTGCCTGCAGAATTCCTGATGATTGTTAATCAGATTATGGCTGAGATAGAGAGGACAGGTAGCGCATCAGCAGCTTCGTTAGGAGCTCTTCAGAAGGCTATCAGTGAATTAGTAGTAATCAAAACTAGAATGCTAAAAGGTGATCCTACTTTAACTTCAGCAGAAAAAGCGAGAATAACGACTGTACTACCATATAACTTAGATGCTTGGGATGGATATGCAGTAGAACGTGAGAAGTTATACAGCCTATGTAAAGGCAAAAAAGTAATGACATTGGCAGGAGATACACATAATGCGTGGTATAGTCAGATGAAGACTCAGACAGGAGAAGTAGTAGGGTATGAGTTGGCGACTAGTTCTGTTAGTTCACCAGGGATGGAGACTTACTTAGGACTTTCTAATGATATGTCTCAGGCAAGACAACTAGAACAGGTAATGCCAATGTTAATAGATGAATTAGAATATGTCAATTTATCTGATAGAGGGTATTTATATGTTGACTATACTTCTGCTGGGGCTAAAGCGGAGTGGAGATATGTTGATACTATAACTAGTGCTAGCTATAGCACACAGACTAAAAAGACAGTTGTAATATAAGTTTTGTTGTTGTGTTTTTGTTCTAAGAGAGTCATTATGGCTCTCTTTTTTGTTATAGAGAATATAGGTGCTTGATTTTGTAATAGTTAAGAGGAGAATTGATCGGATACTAACTAATATGGTTTGATTTGCAGTCTTTTAGTTGTTAAATTTAGTAATTCATGTGTTTTTGTTGATTGATTATGAATTGTTTATAGATGTTTAGAGGATTTGAAATAATGGAGTACATTTGTGTAAGAAAGTAAGTATAATTATTATGAAAAAAGTTTTATTATCTGCATGTTTAGTGTGTTTC
>JBOFGJ010000528.1:0-1220 GCA_051649065.1 Flavobacterium sp.
AAGGATACTGATCGCATTAGCTGGTGTTTTAGCCATTGTACCTTGTAAGCTCCATTCCGCATAGTTGTTGAAGCCCATTAGTTTAGCTTTCTCAGCACGTTTTTTTACTAGGATTAAGATAGTTGATTTAGTGTCATTATCATCACCTTTTTCTGCTCTGATCCACGCTTGGTCAAATAATTTCTTTCTAGACTCTTTATTTGTTAGCTTGTCTAAATCTGGTTGTTGAGTAGTATTGTTTAACGCTACTAAGTAACTACCATCAGCTTGTTTAATTGAGTTTAACTCATCTTCTGATAATCCTGCTAATTCATCTTTAGTGAATTTTACCCCACCTTGTTTAGTAGCAGCAAGTAATTTATCTCCAAATTGGTTGTTAAGAGTCGCTATTTCTTGATTTAAAGTTTTAAGTTTTTCTTTATCCTCAGTAGATAAGTTCGCTCCAGCTATTTCGAAGTTTTGATAATAAACATCTAATAATCTATTTTGTTCTTCATTTAGATTAAGTGAAGCTTTGTTATCGTGAAGTTTTTTAATGCGTTGGAATAATCCATCATTTAAGTAAATAGCATCACTATGTGCAGCAAATTTAGGTGCTAACTCTGAGTTAATTGCTTTTAGTTCGTCATTAGTATGTGCTCCAGTTAATAAACCAAATACTGAACTAACTCTATCTAATAACTCGCTAGAGCGTTCTAATGCTTCTAATGTGTTCTCGAAAGTAGGTTCTTCTGTATTCGCTACGATTTTATCGATTGCTTCCATCTGACGGCGCATTCCTTCTAATAAAGCAGGTTTGAAATCTTTATCTTTAATTTTTTCAAAGTCTGCTGTATAATAAGGTAAAGTACTTTCATTAAAAAAAGCATTGCTCTCATTCCAGTCTCCAGAAGAAGCAGCTTCATTCTTAGCCTTATTACATGATAATGATAAGATTGAGGCTCCTGCTACCACACCTAGTACGGTTTTTTTGATTCTCATAAATATTAAGGTTATTGTTAGATTTGCCCAAATATAAAGATTTAAGCTGATTTGTGTAGATAATATAACAATCACTGTTCATTAGTATATTATTATAATTGTTGCTAATATTTACTGATTGTTTAATTATTAGATTATTAAGGTATATTTATCTCATATTTTGAGAGAATATAGTAAATTTGATTGTACTTTTATATTCAAATAAAGTAATGATTGTTTTATTTGAATGTGTTTAGATG
>JBOFGJ010000529.1:0-1339 GCA_051649065.1 Flavobacterium sp.
TAACATAGCTCTAAAGATTGTTTGTCGGAACAATCTTGTTTTAAACTTTAAAATGTTTTTAAAGGAATTATCTGAAAAAAATAGTATTTTATTATTGTTATTAATTTTTGTTATTAATTTTTGTTATTAATTTTTGTTGTTTTAACTAATACAAATGTATTGAGTATAAGATTGTTGCGGTGCACTAAATAGTGCAAAAATTATGTTTTATTAAATATTCTATTAAAGGTATTGCGGTGAATACCTAAATAAGATGCGATGTATGAATAAGGGAAATAAGAAAATACTTGTGTATAATATTGTTGTAGTATTTTTATCTTATTCACATTAGAATCGCTCCGTAGAATATTTGCTTTTTGAACCGCCATTTGCAAGTTTGTTTTTAGAACTTCTTCTTCAAGTTTAAGTAAAGAGGGGAATTCATTGCATAGATCTATTATTTTAGAACGTGTAATGGCATAAAAAACGCACGGTGTATAACATTCAATGTATAAAGTCGAAGGTTTCTTGTGATAATAGCAATCATAGTTAAAGAGGATTGCATTTTCGACTGGATAGTAGAAATTATTGACCTTTTGATAACCATCTTTATCAATAGAATAGGCATATAAGGATCCTTTAGTTAAAAAACCAATAGTTTCATTTTGATCGCCTTGTTTTAGAAAAAACTCTCCTTTTTTTAGATGCTCTATAGTAAAGGCATCTAGCATTTTTTTTAATTCTTCTGGAGTTAGAGATATATTTATTTCCTCTAGTTTAAGTAAAATAGGATTGTGTATCATAGCACTTGATCTGGGTTAGGCGTATATAAGATACGTAATATTAGTGCTGTTTGAGTGATTAATTAGTTAAAAATTAGTACGTTATGTATTTTTTAAGTAAACAATACATAATGTGTATGAACTATTGCTAAATAGTTGTTTTTGGTGAATATCTACTTGATTTGTAAAAAGAAGAAAAGACAGGATAGCGAATATCCCCCTATAAAAAACAAAATAATTACCTTTACCTATCTAAAATAGAGACGATATGAAGTGGTTAGGATGGGGAATAATTATAGTTGCTGTTGTTTTTCTAAGTATTTCTATAGGAGGAATCAATGGTGAGTTGCCACAAGAGATGTTTGTGTTACTAGCCTTTATTGGGATTATCATAGGTGCTTATGTGATTTATCGAAGTGGTGAGAAAAAATAGTTTAGTAACAGGTTATGCAAGTCAACTATATCCAACCAAGAAAAGAGTTAAGGGGAGTCATCAGTCGTTTTTGGATTGGCGAAGTGCCTTTTATGGAGCATAATGACCTATCTTTTTACCGCATTATCGCTTCAGGGAATACAGG
>JBOFGJ010000530.1:0-1265 GCA_051649065.1 Flavobacterium sp.
TATTGGGTTCCGGTATTGGCAGTTGGACAGAAGAGGAGACTGTGCGATTCTTTAAAGTATTGTTACCTGAGGCGTTTGACTTGGCTGTAAAGGGTAAGCTTCGTCTAGATACTGTGAGTTATAATTGGCAAGAGATTAGTGAGGTGTGGGATAAACCTTTAGATAGTGGACAGCGATTAGTGATTGTGATGGAGTAGAGGGCCGAGCGTAAAGAAAATGTCCAGTGGACATTTTTAGCGATGGAGCCAGGAGGCGGGCGAGGGGTTTAAAAGGGAATAGGAATAAGGAAATAAGGGAGAAAGGAATAAGGAAGGTATTATGTGTAATAGTAGGAGACAAAAGTCTTTTTACCATATCAACATTACCTCTATATTTGACTTTCTAATAAAGAAATAATATGAGTAAAGATATACGAGTAATAGCATTTGATGCGGATGATACCCTGTGGAATAATGAGATTTATTACCAAGAGACAGAACACGCTTTTTGTGAGTTGTTAAGTGATTACTTACCTAAGGAGGAAGTGTCTAAAGCTTTATTTGCAACTGAGATGAGGAACCTAGATAGATATGGTTTTGGGGCAAAGAGCTTTTTGTTGAGTTTATTAGAGACTGCAGCGCAGATTACTGGTTCTAATATGAATGATGTATTAATGCGTCATATACTTGATTTAGGACACAATCTAATCGATAAACCTATTACGTTACTTGATGGAGTAGAAGATACCTTAAATAAGCTTAATGGTGATTATACACTGGTATTAGCTACTAAAGGCGACTTGTTAGATCAGGAGCGCAAGCTAAAGAATTCTAATCTATCATCGTTCTTTAACCATGTAGAGGTGATGAGTGATAAACAGATTAAAGATTACAATAGCTTATTAGGGAAGCTTTCTTGTTCAGCAGAAGAGTTCTTAATGGTCGGTAATTCAGTGAAGTCAGATATTATTCCAGTTCTTGAGTTAGGAGGTTCTGCGTTGCATGTTCCTTTTCATGTGACTTGGGCGCATGAGGTAGTAGAGGAAGAGTTAACTTATGATAAATATCGAAAACTAGAGAATATAAGAGGGGTATTGGATTATTTGAAGTAGGTGTTTTTCCTCAAAACAGCATTGAACAAATGTTAGAACAAAATGAAGTTATAAAGCATTTTTTGTTTGAACAAATGAGTAAGAATAGCAAAGAGGAGCACTATCTTTAGTTATGTAAAAAGCGTTGGTGAAATGGGGTAATTAATTGATTTATTAGTAAATACATAATAAATAT
>JBOFGJ010000531.1:0-1281 GCA_051649065.1 Flavobacterium sp.
CTGCTACGGTAATAACCCAGTTAAACCAATAGTTCCACCCTAAGGCAAATCCTAATGATGGGTCAACAAATCGAGCAGCGTAAGTACTGAATGATCCTGATACAGGTAGGTATGTCGCCATCTCACCTAAAGAAGTCATTAAAAAGTATACCATTAGACCGATCATCGCATAAGCTAGAAGTGCTCCACCAGGGCCAGCCTGATGTATGGCTTCTCCACTTGCCATAAATAACCCTGTTCCGATACACCCTCCGATGGCGATCATATATAGGTGTCTTGCTTTAAGTCCTCGTACTACTTCTTGATTCTTATTCTGATTTTCCATTGTTACTATTTGTTGCAAAAGTATTAAACGCAGTATGTAATATCTAATTAATCGACGATTAATTTAAATTAAAGATAAAAAAATAAGTGAAACCTTACATCTTAAATATTATTTTAAGCTAAATAAAATGTAATAATCAGAATTTAATATAGGTTGAAATGTAGTGTGCCAAATAATATTCTATGAAAAACGCAAGGTTTCGAATATTATTAGATTGATAAAAAAAAGCATTTTTTTGGAGAATTCACTGCCTATGCTACTTAAGTTTACTTGTGTGATTATTGAGTAAGACACTATGTCTTTAAGAGGTAATTTATTTAGTAAGTGTGGTTTGTTTGTTTGTTTGTTTGTTTGTTTGTTTGTTTGTTTGTTTGTTTGTTTGTTTGTTTTGAGCTAATTTTAGAAATACGTATATTACAGTTATAAAATGATTTTTATTCTATTGAAAATCAGCAGTCCTATTTTATGGGAACTTTGTCTATTATTCTCCTTATTATCTTATTTAGAGTTTGTTGCTTTGTGACTTTGTATGAAAGTATATTGACAGCATTGTGAATGTATAGTGACTCCGTTAAAAAGACTGTTCTAATGGAGTCACTACGGACTCATTACGGACTCACTATGGACTCACTCGAACTGAAATAGCATAGAAATGCCTATTTTATCTTATTGATGTATGTTGTGGTGATTTTTTTAAAAGTGATCGATAAACTGATCTGAAAAGGGTAACTAATTTTGTAATAGTTCTTCTATAAATAGAACAATTAAAATCGAAATATGCGATAGGCATATAAACGAAAAGTAAATTATACGCGATAGTTCAGAATTAGCACTAATAAAATAACTAAGCAGTAGAATTGCTTTGTAGTATTTGGCTAATGTGTATTTTAAAGTTAAAGATTATACTACACCTTAGTGAAATTTTTTAAAATCAATTAAGTGGGATTTAGGTATTT
>JBOFGJ010000532.1:0-1037 GCA_051649065.1 Flavobacterium sp.
GTAATGCCCGTGCGGGTTCAAGTCCCGCCTCGAGTACAAAAAAGTCCTAAGTTAACACTTAGGACTTTTTTTTTGGAGTAAACTCAACATAGCACATTCTAGAAGTTTACAAAATAATCAAAAGCTCAACTTTCAATCAATCAGATTATAATAGTTTTAAAGTAAAAAATATTTTAAAAAACACCTCACTCCTATTGCGAGATAAAAAAATAAACTCTACTTTTGCCATCGCAATGCAGAAATAGTATTGCAGTCTACATCAAGACGCTCGAGTGGTGGAAGTGGTAGACACGCTGGACTTAAAATCCAGTGGGTAGTAATGCCCGTGCGGGTTCAAGTCCCGCCTCGAGTACTAAACGGGAGAATTGAATTTTTTGTTCATTTCTCCCGTTTTTATTTTTAGCTATTTCATTATTTATCAATAAGATAGACCTTATTAAAACATTTATTCTATCGGTTCGATATACCTCTCCATCAAAAACTACTTTCTCAGGAAAGATTGAACCTATTATTCTTCTTTTCATTGATATATCTGCCTGAGTGTAGAGTGTACCAATGTTTGCAACTACTTCTATTGCTTTGTTCAATATTTTATTAATATCAATCTTTACTTTGCTATTCTCCTTCATTAATTGTGTTTCTAACAATTCAAGTTCTGCTTTATTCAATTTTTTGATTTCAAGATAATCATCATCATCAAGTGTTCCACTTAATAATTTTGTCCTTGCTGTACTAAGCTGAGCGTTTAGTCTTTCTATCTCGTTTAATAGTGTTTTCTTTTTATCAATTGGATTCTTTAGCATCTTGTTATAGGTATCTAACAAATGTTTCTTTAAACGGGTTAAAAATGCTTCGTTTAATTGTAATTGATTTAATCCCTCTTCAAATAGTAAGTTTGCTTTGCTTGCACTATGTCTAAATCCACAAGAACCTATACAGTGATAGTAATAATAACTATTGTTTCTACCCTTTGATAAACTACCTGTTAGGTTTCTACTACACTTAGGGCAAACTAAAAAGCCTCTTAGTGGTAAATT
>JBOFGJ010000533.1:0-9875 GCA_051649065.1 Flavobacterium sp.
CATATCTTGCGAATAATAATTTATATATCACAAATAAGCTAATTTTACAATTTATAGCTTAAAAAATTATAACTAAAAATAACATATATTTTTTTTGAGGTAGTCTTGGCTTTTGTAAAATAAAGAAAGGTTATAGAACTTTGCCTTGCTAAACAAGCAAAATCTACCCCCTGTATACCAAGTACTCCGTAAAGCTAGTATAGAATTAGATATAGTAGCGTATTCACCACTTCCAAAAAGAGGATTTAAATCAAAAGCTTCACTTTATGAGATAATTAATATTATACAAACTAAAACAGGTGTTCAATGGAGTTATTTGCCAATTCAAACTTTATTTAGTTCATTAATTAGAGTACTACTAAAACCGTAAGTAATAAATATTTTCGGTTTTTTTTATTTATATATCTCAAAATAAACAATAATCCTTATAGTAATCACTATTTTTGTTCTGTAATACAATTTTTAAAACCAAATGGCAAATTCAAAAGAGCATTGGGAAGGTGTATACAAAACCAAAACACCTGATCAGGTTAGTTGGACACAAGTAGAACCGATTAACTCCTTGCGTTTAATAGCAGACTTTAACATCCCTAAGGATGCTAAGATTATAGACATCGGAGGAGGTGATAGTAATCTCGTTGATTTTCTTTTGATACAGGGATACACTGATATCACTGTATTAGATATATCAGGAGAAGCGCTGGAACGTGCTAAGACTAGACTAGGTGATAAAGCAAATCAAGTAACCTGGATAGAAAGTAGTATCACTGACTTTGTACCTACTGAGAAATATGCTATTTGGCATGACCGAGCTGTGTTTCACTTTTTAACTAAAGAAGAAGCTAAGCAATATGTACACTTAGTTAGCAAGGTAGTTGAAAAAGGAATTGTAATCGCTACGTTTTCTAAGCAAGGCCCTCTTAAATGTAGTGGATTAGATATTATTCAGTATAATGCTGAAGATTTAAATACACTATTAGAGCAGTCTTTTACTTTAGAAGAAAGCTTTTATGAAGATCATATGACTCCTTTTAGTACTACACAAAACTTTGTCTATTGTCGTTTTTTAAAAAAACAAATAATTATAAATATGGGATTTAGTAGAGATATCCAATTTTCATCTGACAGACTATCTTACCTTATCGTAAACGATAGCTTTAAAGAAGATATATTTCATGCATTAACACCTACAGTTGCTAAGTTTTTACCGTTCATACCTACAGGAAAAATAGAAGACACTCAGGGA
This sequence comes from Flavobacterium sp., assembly GCA_051649065.1. Lineage (GTDB taxonomy): Bacteria > Bacteroidota > Bacteroidia > Flavobacteriales > Flavobacteriaceae > Flavobacterium. The sequence continues at coordinate 1,247 of JBOFGJ010000533.1, forward strand.
TTTATAGACTACAGCTTAGGGGTTTTAGATCAAGGAACTGACATCACGTTAGTCGCTGTAGATAAAGACACTAAAGAGTTTATCGGATGCTGTGGTATACACGATATAAATGACGAGTCAATATCACTTGGAATCTGGTTAAAAGAATCAGCTTTCGGTAAAGGATATGGTCAGGAGCTTATCACTGCTTTAGAGACGTATGTGAATCAAAACCTTCCTGTTGATTACTTGATCTACAATGTAGAGAAAGACAACCATGGAAGTATTAAGATAGCTGAGAAACTTGGGTATATTTATCACAGTGATTTCGTAAGAAATATCAGCGAAGAGAAAATTCTTAATATGCTTCAATACCGCAAAGACAATAAAAAGAAATAATAAATGAGAAGTTCAAAAAGCACTATGCCTTTTGAACTTTTTTTACAATACATTAAATCTGCACAAGATTATGTCGTACAAAACAACAGAATTAGAACAAATCGACTTTAATACAATACCTTGGGAATCATTAGTTCACTATAACGGACGAGCTGATGACCTCCTACCCCTACTTGATCAAGCGATAGGGAGTGATATTAGAAACAGTAGATATGCGCTATTCTCTATTGCAAATAATATCGAACATCAAGGTGGAGTGATTACTGTCACACCGATTGTCTTGGTTCGCTTATTTCAATTGTTTGTAGAGACACCTCATAATCAAGATATGTTGCTTCGCATTATACTAAAAGTTGCTAGAGCTATTGGCTCGCAGTGGGATCGTTTTAGAGATAGTGATGAGTTTGCTAATATCTGTTCTATACAAGATAGCTATAGTGACAAATCTCCTTTTTTATGGCCTGAATTTGTAGACAGAGAACAGGATGCTTTAACATGGGCATCTATGGATATGCAGAAAGTCTTTGATCACGCTTGGTTTTACACCAAAGAGGTCCTATGTGCATACCAATCTACAATAGAGCAAATCATCGCTCGTGATGACATTGAACAAGGGCTAATCTATGATATCCTTACGGTTGTCAAAATGGTTAAAGATCAAAAAAGAAATAGCTTATCTCTAGATAAAAAATGGACAAGTGATCGTCTAACTTATATCATTATCAATGATACCTACTTAGATGATTTTATCACTCACCTAACACCTGAGATTACTAAATACCTCAGCTTTGATGCAAATGGCAATCGCCCTTTATTAAGCGAATACATCAGACGTTCGCGTATTGAAATCAACAATGGTACTGCTCTAGTCCTTGTTATCTTAGATAAAGAAACAAATGAGTTTATAGGAAGTTGTGGCTTAAGTGATATCAATGGTGAGTCAGCAGAGATTGGCCTATGGCTAAAAGCTTCTGAACAAGGTAAAGGATATGGAACCGAAGTGACTAATACATTAATAGACATTACTAAGAATGAGATTAACACCTCATCTATCTTATACGCTGTAGAGAAAGGAAATCAAGCTAGTAAAGTCCTTCCTCTTAAGTTTGGTTTCACACATAGCTATGATTTTATTATTGAACCAAGTCCTTTAAAAAACAGGCTGAGAGAAATGCAACAATTCACCTTACTAATCAAATAATATGAATAGCTCATTACCTATCACTTTTGCCATCAATAAGTCAAAGGTTGCTCTTTATCTTATCGGTTCACTGTTATTAGTTATTGCAGGTGTTTTTGTGTTTTACAATTGCTTAAATGGACAGGGCAAATATGTTCTTGGTTCTATCGAACTGACTTATATTATCGCAATATTGTGTATTGTATTCTTTGGTTATGCTTCTATTATGTTTCTCATTAAACTATTTAGTGATAAGCCTGGTATTACAATCAATAAAGAAGGAATAATAGAGAATGCTACTGCTGTTGTAAATGGATTAATACCTTGGAAGGATATTCAATCTGTTGAGCTATATACAATGCAGAATCAGAAATTTGTTTTAATCTATGTACATAATCCTGAGGAGTATATCACTAAACAGAAGAATGTCATTAAACGCAAGTCTATGCAAGCCAACCTGAAGACGCATGGTACCTCGATATTCATTAATACGAATATGCTAAAAGTATCTGATGTAGAGCTAGCAATAGAAATAAAAAGACAACTAGACTTACAACATTCTTAATCCATTAACCATGGCTAGACCTACTAATAAAACAATGTTATTAACGCATTCTGAAACACTATTTGATAAACTGATATCAACTATCAATTCACTTGATTCAAATCGTTTAAATGACGATTTCAGTACAGATAGCCTTAATAAAAATGTGAGAGATGTACTTATGCATTTATACGAATGGCATCAGATGTTTCTAACTTGGTATGAAGTAGGAATGAGTGGAGCTAAGCCTGTGATGCCTACTCAGGGATATACTTGGAAGACTACTCCTGAACTAAACAGTGCTATTAATCAAAAATATCAGAATAACACTGCGCTAGATAGTATTCAGAAGATCACTGAATCTCATCTAGCAGTACTTGCCATCATTAGACAGCACAGTAATGATGAGTTATTCGAAAAGAAAAAGTACTCTTGGACAGGTAGTACTTCACTAGGAGCTTATTTAGTATCGGCTACCTCTAGTCATTATGATTGGGCGATAAAATTCTTAAAGAAACACGGAATAAAGTAAACTTATCTTAGATGTATCTATAAAACATTACTATAAGCCATAAACTTCTTAGCTTTACCTTGGTAAGCAGCAGTTCTATGTGGATAATTGACTTCTATCACCTCACTTATCAATAGAATATCTTCTTTATACTTCTTCCCTAGTAGCATCAAAATATCCATAGCAAAAGCCTCTGTTGCAACCTTAGAGTCATTAGATAGCCACAGCAATGATACATCTACTAATTGCCTCTCTTGTTTAGAGGTCCTCACGACCTTCTTACTCTTGGCTACTAACCAACAAATACGGCTTATTAACCGCTTACTAGATTCATTAGTAATATCCTCTACTCTATCTAAGAAAGTAGCTAAATAGGGCTTAATTCTAGTTATATCTTTATCTAAAATATCTTGTAACAGTACACTACTCATGACATGAATAGGATCTTTAATCTCAAAGCTATACTTAAGTAGAAACTGCAATACCTCTTCACCATTACCAATAATGGCTAATGTATCCATCCTACTCTTAACGTGGATATCTGTAGCTAATACGATCTTATAAAGTGTTGTACCTGTCATACTGTTTATTGCTGATGCTCAAATATAACCATAAATGTAAACCCAGATTGAAAGATAGGCATATAAACGAAAAGTAATTATGCAAAATAGCTCTGAATTTCTTCTAAAAGCATACTGTAGTATGGTTTTAGAAGAAATGAAGGAGATATGAAGTAGAAATACTTTGCAGTATTTGGCTAATGCTTAATCTGGGTTAACCTTAGACAGTAATCACAAAAAAAGCCCTAGTAATATCTACTAGAGCTTTCTTATTTCTATTCTGGGTTTATGCTAATACTGGTATTATATGTTCCCAGTTTAACTGTTTTGCATAGTCTACTGGAGTTTTTCCTTCAGCATTCGGTTCGTTTTTATTCGCTCCTTTTGCTAATAATACCTCGACACTAGTTAGATTACCAGAGATAACTTCTTTGTGTAAGAATGTGTACCCTGCCTCATCTTTATTAGTCACCTCATCAGGATTCTCATCGATAAACTTCTCTAGGCTTTCCTTCATATTCTTACTCATTGGATGTTCTATGATATTCTCTGGATGCTCTCCTTGTTCGAATACATAGTTTACGTGATTAAAATCTCCGAAGTCTAATCCCCAAGCTTCATCGTGTTCTTTTCTTTCCTCTTCAGTCATGACAGAGCGCATAGCTTGTACTGTATATCCACCATACGTTCTACCATCGCTGATAAACATCCAATCACTGATCTGATCAAGTGTCACTCCTAACTCATCACCTTCTTTGATATCAGTTATTAAGTTTGGCTCATTTAATAACTCCCCATAAATAACATCTCCATCGAAGTCAACATTTCCTATCCACATATGCTCGATAATAGGCTCATCTTGTCCTTCTACTTCTTGCGTGAAAGCTACCTTTACACTCGCCATATCTAATCCTGGTACTATTCTTCTATATTCCCATGATAACTCTCTCCAAAAGTATTTGAATGTATCTTGAGCTTTCTTATATGCCTCTACTAAAATAGGGTCATCTCCTTTAGCGTAAAAAATCTTGTTCTCTTTTTCCATATTATATGCTTTATAATCTCAATAAACCTAGTTATGATCTGTTCTTACTCCAACACATTTCTGTATTGCTTTTACCTTAAATCTTCAACTACCATTTACTACAAATAAATTCTACTTTACATAGCTTCCATTAACTCTCAAACCACACTACAGTGTGCTTTAATCTGATTTGGCTCTGTTTCGTATAATTTATTCTCGTTTAAACGTTATCTGCAGATTTAAGGTTATGCAAAAATACTTATCTCTTTCGCTTATTCAAACGAATTCCTAAATAAACTCCTGTGATTGCTCCTAATAAGTGACCTTGCCACGAAATATTATCTCCCACCATCATCGGAAGCATTCCATAAACGATTCCTCCATAAACAAAGAAGATGACAACAGATAATAACATTAACCAAAACTTCTTACTCACCCATCCACTTACGAATAAATAGAAAGCCAGCATATAGATCACTCCACTAGCTCCTATATGGCAAGAGTACACATCATTCTGTATCGCATTAAAGTCAGGTAACAGCCATACTCCTAATCCTGATAATAGCCAACCTGCTGTTAATACAGTCTTCGCCGACTTAGGATAAAACTGTAATGTCAAAAAAGACAAAACTAAAAAGGGAATAGAGTTACTCAAGATATGGTCTAAGCTTCCGTGAAAAAACGGGGATAATACAATTCCTTTTAGCCCTGTCATAGTCCAGGGAATTACCCCATAGCAACTCGTAAAAACACCTATATATTGCATAAAATACACTACCCACATTATTCCTACTAAGACAAGTGGGATAACTAAGGTCTGCTTCTGAATATATATGCGTTTTCTCATGATTCTTTATTTTGAAATATATTTTGGATCAATGTAATCTGTAAGCCACACGCCATTAGCAGATAGATAAAACGCTATTCCATCCTTATACATCTTCTCTGCTAATATGGTCAACACTACTACTCTTCCATGACGAGAACCTACATTAATAGCAGTTTCTTTGTCTTGGCTAAGGTGTACATGCTGTCTGTTCATTTTCTTAATTCCTTCACTATTTATAGCACTTAAGAATCGATCTGCTGTCCCGTGATATAAAAACGGTGGCGGACACTGTGATTCGAACTCTAGATCTACTGTAATAGAATGCCCCTGACTAGCCCTAATCTTAGTACCATCCTCACTATAGGCATATCTCTTTTTATTATTTGTTTCTACTATTTCATCTAATTCTTCTCTAGTAAAAGACATCTTGTATTTACCACATTTATAGATTAACTCTTCCACATCTGCCCATCCATTATCATCTAAATTTATTCCTATCTTACTAGGTTCGTGTCTAAGTATTAAACTCAGAAACTTACCTATACTTTTCTTTCTTATCTCATCCATTATTCTTCTAAATCTTTAAAAATCATACCTAATTCAGTTAATCTATGTTGTAGATTAATTAGAATATAGTTTTCTTCCTCACTCTCTTTATACTTCTTATACACCTCTTTATAGCTATCTACTAATCGATCATCATGTACACCTGCTAACCCTTGTATTGTATAGAGTATTACTCTTTCGTCCTGATCATGTAGACATTGAATAAAGTAGTCTAGATACACTTGCTTATTCTTTAATTGCCCTAAGGTATAAATAGCTTGCCCACGTATTTCTTTATTTGGAGACTGTAGCCCTGCTAATACTAATTCACCATAATCAGGTGTTGCACCAGTCAGTACATAAGTATAAAAGCGATAAGTTTCTTCATCTTCTATACTAGCACTGTTGGCTTTAAGCATAGGTAACCAATAGCTTTTATCCTTTCCATACCAATGTATTCTTTGCAATACATGTAGCAAGTTATTACTCACCTGTTGTTCTAAAAAGGGAATTGCCTTAGTGAAGTTCTCTTTAGACAAAATAGTAGTCAAACTCAACGCTATTAACTCCGGAGTATTCGGAATAGCATCTATAATCTCTTGAATGATATATGCTTCAATAGTACTCTTTTTCAATAAGCCATCTAACAACGTCAATTGCTGTGTTTCATCATGTGTACTTTTATAAGAATCCCATAAGAACGCACTATTTCCCCCTATCGAATAACCAAACCAACCGGCACCTTCACTTACTAAATCTCCCGAAATCACTTCATCTAACCATCGCTCATACCAATCCAAGAAATGCTCTTCATGAGCAAAGACAGGCTGATAATCCTCATTTAAATAAACTATTCTACCTTTATATTCTCCATTTAATACAAGGCAAGTAGTGATCGCGCATCCTTGAGTACCTATAGCTAATAATCCACTATATAGCTTCTCTAAAACAGCATAATAATCCTCATCCGAAATATCTTCTACACATAAGCTTTTAGAGTACTCATCCCATTCTTCTTCCTTCATACCTGGATATAAGATAGACGGTTTAGATATAGCACATTCAATATCTTCTACATTCACATCATCTAAACACTCACCTAAGGGATAGATACCATAATAAGGCCCTGCGGCACTACCCATATAAGCATCTTCCACTACATTACCATTCCCTATTTGGGTCAGAAACGCTACATAAGCTTCAGGTAATTTAATAGTATACTTTTGTTCAAAATCACTTATTACCTTCTCACTAACGACATCTCCTATCTTATATTGATGAGCATCTGCTCCAAAAACGATTAAATCCTTATCACAGTCTGCTACTATAGATAATTTATGTTTTATTCTCTCTATCTGTGTATTCATCTAACTTCTTTCTTTTCTCTGCAAATAAAATGATTATATATCAAAAGTTAGCTGTTCAGTCATATTATAAACTACATAACTCTTTCTTATACAAACTAAAGTTCTCAAAATCATAACAGACAAAGATTACTTGTTTGATAGCGTCATTACCATCTAAGAATGACTTAACGGTATTGATAGCTACTTTAGCTGCCAATTCTTTAGGAAAACCATAGATACCTGTACTTATATTGGGAAAAGCAATTGTTTCACACTGATTATCTACAGCTATCTTAAGGCTATTTAGATAGCAGTTCGCTAACAATCTTTCTTCTTCTTTCTCCCCCCCATTCCATACAGGACCTACTGCATGTATGACATAGTTAGCAGGTAGCTTCCCTGCAGTTGTGATTACTGCCTCACCTGTTTTACATCCACCTTGTTTTGCTCTTATAAGTCTACATTCTGCCAAGATATCCTCTCCACCAGCACGGTGAATAGCACCATCTACTCCCCCTCCTCCTAATAACGAACTATTAGCAGCATTAACGATAACATCTACTTCCTGTTGAGTGATATCTCCTTGTATTACCTTCATCTTCTCATTCATATACTTTTATTTAAAAATTCTCTCGTAAAAATATTCAAATCAACACCTCTACACTCAGGTATAAAGTGTTTAATAATAGGAACATAAGCATCATACATACCGCTATACTCCTTGATCTTTTTTCTATTCTTTAGAATATATCCATCATAAAAAAAATTCTTATCTTCCCCTACAATATGAATCACTCCTATATCAAGATAGGGATGCTTTCTACTAAAATATTCTAGCTTAGTATCGTATTCATACACTTCCTTTTCTGCATTCTCATCATTTAATAATGCTTCTATATCTTTAAAAGCAATCAGAAAACGTTGAGTAGAATAATCTATATTCACTACTCTACAAAAAGGAAACAACTCACTTAACTCTGCATTAAAGGCATTTTCATTATAATCAACTAATGGCAATAGGATATAAGACGCTTCCATAATAATTTGTTTAAAAGTTCTGATAACCTAATTTACTCTAAATAACGTATTGCATCGTAAACAAATCCTTAAGTAATCATAACTAAATCATTAAAATTACATATTATACAATATAAATCAAACATTTTAACCCTAATATTAAATATTACAAATTAATATAATCAATCTATTATTACTTTATACTCAAGATATGCAATAAACATTTAAATGAAAAGTACCTATACTGAAAGACCTACCAATATGCTATAATAGCCACTTGATCGAGTTGTACTTTCATTATCTCTGCTTCTTTATTATCTACTAATAAACAGTCATACCTCTCTAATGTGAACACTTGCTTATTCAGTGTAATTTGACTTCCCTCAATAGCGAATATACATAGTACTCTTTGCTTTGTACTAAATGGGACATCGCTCACCATTACTACCTCCTCTGTAATACTATGATGTAACATTAGATTAAAATCTTTGCCTTTAGAATAGGAAGTAATTCGATCAGTAGAATTGAATGCAAAAAGAGCATTATTTGCATAATACTCTTTCTTATCATTTATAACTAAGTTAAGATCTCCTTCTAACATCACTAAATATCTGCGATACCCATCAAATCTAGTAAACTCCGAAGGCACTGATTCAATAGTCGCACTGCTAATTCTAAATTCGAAATCTCTATC
>JBOFGJ010000534.1:0-3436 GCA_051649065.1 Flavobacterium sp.
GTAAGCGCCTCGAGTCTTTCTTTAAATGATAAAGAGCGTATGGATATTATAGACAGGGTTTACAAAGAAGTAAAAAACTATCACAACCTTGTTAGTTATTACACCAGAAAAAATATAGGCATCAGCATCTTAAGAGCTAAGAAGAAAAATAATACGCAAAGGGTTCTTGACATGTATGGCACTTCTAACCAGAAATATTGGTAGTTATGGGAGATAGTAATTTACATGAGGTACTTCAGAACCTTTATTACGATATGATGCCACTATCAGCCCAGATGGCAGGGGTGGCTAAAAGCTTAGCAGGTCTTGGCGCTCTATTTTACATTGGTATTAAAGTATGGCAAGCCTTAGCAAGAGCAGAGCCTATTGATGTGTATCCGATGCTAAGACCTTTTGCTTTGGGTATTTGTATTATGTTTTTTCCAACCCTTGTTCTTGGAACATTAAACACGGTTTTGAGTCCTGTGGTTAAGGGGACACATCAGATTTTAGAGCGTCAAGTGATTGATATGACTTCTTTACAGCAGAAAAAAGATATTTTAGAAAAAGAGGCAATGCTACGAAATCCTGAGACTGCCTATTTAGTTTCGGATGAAGAATTTGATAAAAAGCTTGATGAACTAGGTTGGTCTCCTTCTGATTTGGCTGCTATGACAGGAATGTATTTAGAGAAATGGCAATATGATTTTCAAAAGAACTTAAGAGATGGTTTTAGAGAGATATTAGAAATGCTCTTTCAAGCATCAGCTCTTGTTATTGATACGATTCGGACTTTCTTTTTGGTTGTGCTGTCCATACTAGGTCCCATTGCCTTTGCTATCTCAATATGGAGTGGTTTTGAATCTACACTCTTGCAGTGGCTTACACGGTATATCAGCGTATACCTCTGGCTTCCCGTAGCAGATTTATTTAGCGCAATGCTTGCAAAGATTCAATCATTAATTATCGAAAGAGATATGCAAATGCTTGCCGATCCAAGTTTTGTCCCAGATACTTCTAATACTGCGTATGTCATTTTTATGATCATCGGTATTGTAGGGTATTTTACTATTCCAACAGTTACGGGTTGGGTAATTCAAGCAGGTGGAGCAGGAAACTTTATGCGCAACATGAATAAGACAGTATCTACTACAGGTAATATGGCAACAGCAGGAGCAGGGGCAACAGTAGGTAATATTTCTGGACAACTAATCAAAAAATAAAAGTATTATGGAATTTAAATCACTTCGAAATATAGAAAATAGCTTTAAACAGATTCGGCTTTATGCTATTGTATTTGCATCGATTTGTCTTTTAGTAGTTGGATTTACTATCTATAAAAGTTATGATTTTGCTAAAGAGCAACGAGAGAAGATTTATGTGCTTGACAAAGGTAAATCACTCATGCTTGCACTTTCTCAAGACGCAAGTATAAACAGGCCAGTAGAGGCAAGGGAACACGTAAGGCGTTTTCATGAACTATTCTTTACGCTTTCACCTGAGAAAGCAGCTATTGAAGGTAATATGCAAAGAGCATTTAACCTAGCTGATAAAACCGCTTTTGACTACTACAAAGATCTACTTGAAAAAGGATATTACAGCAGAGTTATCTCAGGAAATATTCAGCAGAGAGTTGAGGTAGATAGCATTAAAATAGATTTTAATAACTATCCCTATAAAACCATGACTTATGCTACCCAGTATATCATTCGTTCAAGTAATCTCACTAAAAGAAATCTTGTAACAAGTAGTCAGCTCATATCTGCGGTTAGGTCTGATAACAATCCTCAGGGGTTTATCATTGAAAAATTTACAGTTGTTGAGAACAAAGACTTAGAAGTTGTTAAACGCTAAAAAACTAATCTATGAATAAGTTACAACTTTTAAGACATAGCTATTCCAGTAGGCTACAGACCTATTGGAATAGCCTCTCAATAAAAAGGCAACGAGTTTTATTACTTGCTGTATTTACACTCTATAGCCTTGTTTGCTTTTTTATTGTAAAGACAAGCTTTAGTTCTAAACTAACATCAGATAGTCAAGAGAAACAAAACAATATCAGACCTGTTAAGTATTTGCTTGAAAAGCAAAAGGTAAAATCAAAATCAACTATTAAAATCAAGAGTTATGAACCACAATCAAACAGATAAAAACCACCAAATAGAGAAAGTACCCAAAGAAAATAAGGCGTTTCAAGGACTTATAGAAAAACACAAAAAGCATATTGTATTTGCTTTAATGGGCATTGTGTTTTTAGGGGCTATGTATCTTTTGTTTAAACCAGAAGAGAAGGAGCTTATCACACACAATGATTCAGTTCCAGAAGCGATAACACAAGGAATGCCCACTGATAAGGTCAAAGCCTATGAAAAAGAGCTATGGGAACAAAAGCAACAAGAGAACGAGAACCAGATGCAGTCCTTAGCAGATTATTGGAATGAGTCTCAAGAAGAGCCTAATAGCGGTTATAATCATCAAGATTACAACGAGGAGCCTACTTACACGCCTTATGAGAGGTCTTATCAGAACTATAAGCAAAGCCAAGAGGTATTGAGTAGTTTTTATGATAATACAGAAAATCAAGAAACCGAACGCCTTAAAAAGCAAATAGAAGAGTTAGAAGCAAGATTAGAAGAAAAAGACACTCCTACACCTATTACAATTGATAGTCAATTAGAGCTTATGGAAAAATCTTTTCAGATGGCAGCAAAGTATTTACCAGGTGGTCAAAACCAAACTGAATTACCTCCTTCAAATGGGAATACGAATATCAAAACAATTTCAAGTAAAAAACAGGTTATAACAACGGTTGACAAAACAAGTAAAGAGATTGTATCCTCACTTGTAAAACCAACAAGTTTACAGGATTTCTTACCTATTAATCTTGAAAATAATCCAACCTTTTATACAGCAGAAGGAGAGCGTAAAACGCAAGTTAATAAAAACAGTATAAGAGTCAATATCAAAGAAGATCAGGTCATTATAAACGAAGGTTATATTAAACTAAAACTCTTAGAAAGCATCGTAATAAACGGAGCTCTGTTACCTGAGGCAAGTACAATAATAGCTAAAGTAAAGATTAGTAACACTAGATTAGAACTCATTGTAAACTCTATTAAAATCGACGATAGTATCATTGATACAGAGCTTATCGGTTATGATAACTACGGACAAAGAGGACTTGAGGTATTAGACCTTCAAGAAATAAGCGCCTCAAAAGAAATCATTGCCAATATGGGACAAACAGCGGGAACGAGTATTTCAATGAGCAAATCCGCTTCAGACCAAATTGCAGGAGATTTAACCAAAGGGCTCATTCAAGGCGTATCAGGATATTTTTCAAAGAAAGTAAAAGCTCAACGAGTAACGCTAAATCAAGGGCAAGAGCTATTTCTTATTCCCAAAGAATAATAACTAATCAAATAAAAACATAAAAATAAATCATTATGAAAACAAT
>JBOFGJ010000535.1:0-4595 GCA_051649065.1 Flavobacterium sp.
CATTCACTATATCAGTCCTACGCAGATAGAAACAGCTCTTTACAGTGGGGTGACTACGATGATAGGTGGTGGTACTGGACCTGCTGATGGAACAAATGCAACTACAGTGACTCCTGGTAAATGGAGTATTAAACGCATGATGCAAGCAGTAGATCATTTACCTATGAACTTCGGGTTCTTCGGAAAGGGAAATGTAGGAACAGAACAGCCTATTATTGAGCAAATCGAAGCAGGAGCATTAGGAGTGAAGATACACGAAGACTGGGGAGCTACTCCTGCTACTATTGACAGAGCATTATCTGTGGCCGATCAATACGATGTACAGGTGGCTATCCATACAGATACTCTGAACGAGGGAGGTTTCTTAGAAGATACAATGCAAGCGATTAATGGGCGTGTGATTCACACATTCCACACAGAAGGAGCAGGTGGAGGACACGCACCTGATATTATTAAATCTGCGATGTATCCTAATGTATTACCAGCGTCGACTAATCCAACGAGACCATTTACAAAAAATACAATCGACGAACACTTAGATATGCTAATGGTGTGTCACCATTTAAGTAAAGATATTCCTGAGGATGTGGCTTTTGCGGACTCACGTATTCGTCCAGAGACTATTGCAGCAGAAGATATCTTACAAGATCAAGGAGTATTTAGTATCATGAGTTCTGACTCTCAAGCGATGGGACGTGTAGGTGAAGTAGTGACTAGAACGTGGCAAACTGCAGATAAGATGAAAAAACAAATCGGTAGTCTAGCTGAGGATGAAGGTACAGGTAATGATAACTATAGAGCTAAACGCTATGTTGCTAAGTACACTATCAATCCTGCTATTGCTCATGGTGTGTCTAACTATATCGGATCTATAGAACCAGGTAAGATAGCTGACTTAGTAATATGGAAACCAGCATTATTCGGTGCTAAACCTGAGATGATTATCAAAGGAGGTATGATAGCAGCCTCTAAAATGGGAGATGCGAATGCCTCTATACCAACGCCTCAACCTATTATCTTGAGAACGATGTATGGAGGATTAGGGAAAGCAGTAACTAATACTTGCTTTAACTTCGTATCTCAAGTGTCTTTAGAAAAAGGTATTCAAGAAGAATATGGAGTAGCCAGAACACTTTTACCTGTAAAGAACTGTAGAAATATCTCTAAAGAGAATATGATTCACAATAATGCAACTCCAGAGATTACGGTTAATCCAGAGAACTATGAAGTGAGTATAGACGGTAAGAAGATCACTTGTAAACCAATCGATGAAGTTGCTTTAGGACAGAGATACTTCTTGTTTTAAGAGTATAATAGGAACAACAACAATAAACAACAAGCAAATAAACCAAACTGAGAATACAAGAAAGTAAAACTACTTGTATTCTCACCTTTTAGTAAAAATGGTAGTAACACAGGCAATTCGAAATAGTACTGCTCAGGAAGTAGAACAGCATATAGATTATCTGTATATAGAGTGGTATCAGACTTCTAAGCGCATCCAACGTCTTGTGACGGCAGATGGAGAGGGTATCGCTATTCGCTTTTTAGGAAGAGGACAAGATCTAAGGAATGGAGATATCTTATACGAAGATAATCACAAGGTTGTGATGGTCTCTATTTTGCCCTGTGAAGCGATTGTGTTTACAACATCAGATTTAGCAACATTAGGATTAATAGCTTATGAGATAGGAAATAAGCATATACCTCTTTTTGCGGAGGACAATAGCTTATATATGCCTTATGAGCGCTCTATGTATGATTGGTTTTGTAAGAATGGTTATGCCGTTGAGATTGTACAGAAGCAGTTGTGTAATCCATTAAATGCAAATGTTGACTTTGATCAACATAAGAAGTTTACATTCACACCACCTAAAGGTGGATTATCATTAAAATTATAAAGTATGCAAGAAGCATTTTTAGGAAGGTTATTGCATTTAGCAGACCCAGCATTACCTATCGGTGGATATACACACTCTAATGGATTAGAAACGTATGTTCAGAATGGTATGGTGTGTGATAAAGAATCTGCGAATCAATATGTAAGACATAATCTGTGGTATAATCTAAAGTATAATGATGCTGCTCTTATGAAGCTAGCTTATGATGCTACAGTACAAGAAAACATAGCAGAATTAATTGCATTAGATCAAGAGTGCAATGCTCTAAAAGGACCAATGGAAATCAGACAAGGAAGTCAGAAACTAGGACTGCGCTTGTATAAGATTTTTAGTAGATATAGTGGAGAAGATTCTGTAGTAAAACAATGGGATCAGTTGATTAAGGCAAAAGAGACATATAATCACTATTGTATTATGTATGGGCTTTTTGCGGCAGTGATGAAAATTCCTTTAGTAGAAGCTATGCATGCATATTATTATAATGCGGCTATAGGAATGGTTACTAATGCTGTAAAATTAGTTCCTTTAGGTCAACTAGATGGGCAAGACATCTTGTATTATCTACACGATGATTTATTAAAACTAAGCGAAGAGTCTTTAGTTATGGACAGAAACCTTATCGGTCTGTGTAATATTGGTTTTGACATTCGCTGTATGCAGCACGAACGCCTTTATTCAAGACTTTATTTATCATAAACACAACAATATGGAAAATAGAAAATATATTAAAATAGGAGTAGGAGGACCTGTAGGGTCAGGTAAAACAGCCCTATTAGAACGATTGAGTCGTAGATTGCTTAACGAGTATGACTTAGCTGTTATCACGAATGATATTTACACACGTGTAGATGCTGAGTTTATGGCTAAGAATAGTTTATTGCCAAAAGATAGAATCATAGGAGTAGAGACAGGAGGGTGTCCTCATACAGCGATACGTGAGGATGCGAGTATGAATCTAGAGGCTGTTGAGGAATTAGCAAGTCGTTTTCCTGATTTAGAGTTAATTTTTATAGAGAGTGGAGGAGATAACTTATCATCTACGTTTAGTCCTGACTTAGCAGACATTACTATTTTCGTACTAGATGTGGCAGAGGGAGAGAAGATGCCTAGCAAGGGAGGACCTGCTATCACACGTTCAGACTTGTTGTTGATTAATAAAAAAGATTTAGCCCCTTATGTAGGAGCAGATCTAAATGTAATGGAGGCAGATGCAAGACGCGTTAGAAAAGGAGCACCATTTTTATTCTCTAATTTAAAGACTGGAGATGGACTAGAAGAAATAGTAGGTTGGATTAAGAAATATGCTTTGTTAGAGGATATTGAAGAACCTAATTTATTGAGATAATATGATTTCATCATTAGACATTAGAGTTGAGCAACGTGAGGGAGCTTCTTATTTAAAAGACGCTTACGTTACTCAACCTTTTCGAATCGTACCAGTAGGTCAATACAAGAGAGATAAGGCAGCTTATCTGATGATTATGAGTTCTTCTCCAGGACTGTTAGATAACGATGATCACCGCATCTCTATTAGTTTGGCTGAAAAGACGAAATTACAGTTGCAGACACAGGCTTACCAACGCCTTTTTCACATGAAGAATAAGTCTGAACAAACAACAGTGATTACCATGGATAGCGGAAGTGCCTTTGCTTATGTGCCTCATCCTGTAGTACCTCAGAGTTCCTCTACTTTTATCAGTCGCAATAGAGTAGATATGAAAGAGAATTGTCACTTCTTGTTATCAGATATTATTACTTGTGGCAGAAAGTTATCAGGAGAAGAGTTTGAGTATAATCACTTTCAAAACTTGACTGAGATTTATGTAGAAGGGAAGTTAAAGGTAAAAGACAACGTATTGTTACAACCTAATTTAATGCCCATACAAGAGATAGGTATTTTAGAAGGATTCACACATCAGGGAACATTGATATACTATAATACAGCTTGTGTATCTGTACTAGAGTATATAGAGTATTTCTACGAACAGTATGGAGAGAAAGAGGGAATCCAATTTGGTATAAGCTTATTAGAAGGAGATGGTTTTATGGTTCGCGTTTTAGGACAAGGAGCAGAAAAGCTATTCACTATATTTCAAACAATTCAACAGAAGCTATGGGATGAGTTGTTTTTATAACCTCTCTTAAGTTTCACATCACAAACTCAAAAATTAGACTATGAAAGAACTAATAGTTCATTATTTAAAATCGTTTTTTAGAGGTTTTGGGCAAATTATGTTACAGGCCAATGCGATAACAGGAATGCTGTTTTTAGCAGCTATATATTACGATTCTACAGAAATGGCTTTTGCAGCGTCTCTGAGTAATATAGTAGCTATTTTGACTGCTAAACTATTGAGGTACGACAAAAGAGAAATAGAGAATGGATTATATGGTTTTAATGCTTGTTTAATAGGAGTAGCTTTAATGTTCTATTTCGAACCGAGTATATGGGTATATGTGTCGATGATACTTTCTTCTGCCTTGTCAACAGTAATTATGAATTGGGCGATTAAGAGAGAATTACCCGCCTATACGTTCCCATTTGTGATCTTTACATGGATATCTTTATTCATTCTGAGTATTCCTGATTTGGCTATTCGCTCTGTACCTGAACACTTTGTAGATATCAAAGAGTTAGATGACTTCTTAATTCAAGGACATGCTTTTGGACAAGTTTTATTTCAAGGAAGTTTT
>JBOFGJ010000536.1:0-1372 GCA_051649065.1 Flavobacterium sp.
ATTCTGTACTTTACAAATTTCTACTTCCTTTTTTCGAAAATATTGGCTCTCAATTGTTTGACTAACAATCGTATCGGTACTCATTCATGTCTTGTGATATATGCTTTTTAGGAAGTAATATTTACTATTAATTTTTTTATAGTATTTTCTTTCTTTGATTGTGTTTAAATGTCAGGTATTTAGTATTTTAGGTGTTAATATTTTAAGTATATGAGAAGAGTTATTACATCTCTTTTGTTTGGACTTGGTCTACTTTCTGTTATTGCATGTGTAGATAAAGAAGCAGAAGAGCCTAATAGTTACCCGATAAGCGATGCTGATTCGACTACAGTAGATAGTGAAGAGGTGCCAGATGAGGATATGATATGGAGACAACCACCTGATATAGCATTCAGTGGTTTAGATAATGTCATGGAACATGTGCACAGTACATCGACACAGTTAGCATATAGCTCCGTGCCTGATGTAGTACAGATGGTGGTGACTAATAGTTCTGAATGGGATATAGTATCAGAGCCTGGATATGAGATAAGCAGAAAGGAAGGTGACGATTGGGTATTATTAGATATGTCTCATATCACATTTGAACAGGAGAATGATAGTATTAAGATAGGAGAGAGTAAGACTTTTAATATTAATTTATTCTCAGATAAATTGTCTTATAATGAAGGTGTCTATCGTATACGTAAATTATTTAGTTTTGAATGGGCGCGTTTTGAGCAAGATATAGAGATTGTTATTGAATAGTCCTTTATATGATTTTATTCAGTTAGTAGTAGTTGTATTTTAGATATATGTATATATTAAAAGAATCCCCTAATATTGTTTTCAAGAGAAGACAGTATTAGGGGGATATTTATTTTAGATAGACTCTATCCTATCTGTTTAGTTCAGATCGCTTAAGTCAGTATTAGTCTCTACTTCGTATGCTGCTTTATTTTGTTTGAAGATACGTGCTTGGTGCTCACCTCTCAGTATTATCACATCACCCTTTACTTCTAGCCAACTACCTTCTCTAAGACCAAGTACAGGTTGAGTATTAAATGCGTGAAATTCATTAATACGCGTCTCTCTCGTCTCTCCCATATGAGTAGAGCCTTCGATAGGATCTAGGTAATGTGGGTTAAGGTTAAAAGGAACAAATCCGAATGTCTTAAATGAAGGTGGATATACGATAGGCATATCATTAGTAGTTTCCATAGTCAGACCACAGATATTGCTCCCTGCACTACACCCTAGATAAGGAGTACCATTATTCACTGCTTCTTTTACCGCGTCTAGCACACTTGTTCTATATAGTTGTTGTACTAATAAGAATGTATTACCACCACCTGTGAATATACCTTCTGCTTTCTGTACAGCTTCTACTGGA
>JBOFGJ010000537.1:0-1298 GCA_051649065.1 Flavobacterium sp.
TATTAGGTAAGTTATTAAAGATAGATAAGAAAATTTCATATTTAGTATCTTCAGGTACTGCTATTTGTGGAGGTAGTGCTATAGCAGCAGTGTCTCCTGTGATAAAGGCAGATGAGAAGCAGATATCAGTAGCTTTAGGAATTGTGTTTATTCTGAACTCTTTAGCACTTATTATATTTCCTCCTATCGGGCATGCTTTAGGATTGAGCCAAGTAGATTTTGGGTTGTGGTCAGCTATTGCGATCCATGATACAAGTTCTGTAGTAGGAGCGGCAGCTAAGTATGGAGATCAGGCATTAGAAGTTGCTACTACAGTGAAGTTGGCGCGTGCTTTATGGGTAATACCAGTAGCGTTCTTATCTATGGCTTTCTTTAAAACAAAAGGAGGAAAAGTAAAATTACCATACTTCATCGGTTTATTCGTACTAGCGATGTTAGCTAACTCATATATCCCAGCAGTTCAAACAGTAGGTCCTTACATCGTAGAAGCATCTAAAGCAGCATTGACCTTAACATTATTCTTAATAGGGACATCACTTTCTTATAAAACGGTGAAGTCAGTTGGTTTTAAACCTTTATTAGAAGGAGTAGGACTGTGGATATTCATTTCCATTACATCACTACTATACATTATGTATGTGAATTAAAATAGATAGGAAACAACAATAAACAAGAAAAGGCTTATTATAAATAAGTCTTTTTTTGTATGTGATAATTACTGTGAAGAAAAAAGAAGGTGTTAGTTGGTCTATATAATTCATATTTTTGTAATAGAACTATACATCTCTTAAGAATGAATGACAACGATAATGATATAAAGCGACTATCTCGACTTACAGCTATACTTATTCAACTGCAAACCAAACGACTTTTGACAGCAAGAGCATTAGCGGATAAGTTTGGGATGAGTATCCGTACGATTTACAGAGATATAAAGACATTAGAACAAGCGGGTGTTCCTATCATTACTGAAGAGGGAAAAGGGTATAGACTAATGGAAGGGTATAGGGTACCACCTCTAATGTTTACAGAAGCACAAGCCAATGCGTTAATTACAGCAGAACAATTGGTTCTTAAAAATAAGGACACCTCGTTTATTAGAGATTATTGTGAAGCAATTGACAAGATAAAAGCGGTCTTAAGATATAATGTACAAGATAATGCTAATTTACTTTCAGAGAGAACACGCTTTGATCAAAATAATTACTTGGAAAGAAATAGTAATAGTTTATCTGATATACAGTTTGCGTTGACTAATTTTCGTATTGTAAAGATTGAATATACAAATGAAAAAGATC
>JBOFGJ010000538.1:0-4214 GCA_051649065.1 Flavobacterium sp.
AATAAATAGCAATTACTAAGATTACAACACTATACAAAAAAGGGAAGCTAATAGCTTCCCTTTTTTGTATATCTTAATCATTTACTGCACTTTAACTTTTATCGGCTGATTAGGGTTAAAGAATATTTTACAATCTTCAACTACAATTGTTAATTTTGTAGGTCTTGAGCGATAAACTTCTTTTCCAAAAGGACCAACCCCTCCTGGTCCATTATTCTGTCCTGTCGCTGAAAAATATACAGAATACTCTCCTTTTGTTAAATTATCTGTAGCTGTAAAAGTTACTTCCCCTCTATTGGAATTATATTCCCATGTGCCTACTCCTTTTTCAGTATATTTAAAATTATTACTTGAATTTAAAGCATAACCTTTTTCATCTTCAAAACGGAAACTATCATAATTAATATATTGTTTATCATTCCCTCCTCTTGGATTACTTACCGATCCATTATAAAACCAAGCTTCCTCATAAGGAGCAATCTTAACTTCTTTTCCAGTTGTAGCTCCTGAACACAATTGAGCAAATACATCATCCGTCTCTGGTTCATAAGGCAAACTTACTTTTACATCTTTAATTAAGTGTTTCTCATAAGCCCCTCCTGTTCCTGCAGCAAAACCTATTTTAAAATTATTAGGCACTTTGGTTTTAAAATCGTATAAGTTCCCTTCTTGATCTCTCGTTTTAAACTCGTTAGGATAAAAGAACTTGTCGATTACAATCTTATCTTCGTTACGACCATCCTCTTTTACTTTAACTTCTATATAACTCCCTCCTTTATCATTATCTGGAAACACAGTTACTATAACTGTATTGTACTTAATATTTCCCCTATAATCATACCCTGTGTACATTTCAAATCTTTTAATAAAGTTATCTTCACGGAAATTATACTCTCCTGTATTATAATCCAAATGAGCTTTATTTTCTTTCCACAAATGATCTGCGTTAACAGTATACAACACAGGATATCCTTTATATCTATCATTTAAGTATTGTGCTCCACGAATAGTAACATGACTTCCCATTTCTGACCATTCATAATTAGCGATACCTTCTCTCTTTTCGTTTACACCTATCATTCTTGATTTAAAATCTCCAAAAACATCCAATCCTACTGCCAAATACCCTCCATTTAGCCCAGGATCTCTATTATTAGTATTACTACTATTTCTATATGAATATCCTAAACTCGCACCATGTCCTCCAATTTCAAAGTCCTTAGTACTATCATATAAAAACATCGTCAGACCATCTCCATATCTACCACCATATGCTACTCCATCAATCATTGCGTATTTAAACTCTACAATAATTCCAAACTCTGATGTAAAAGGAATCTCGTCTAATGCAAAACCACTAAACTCTTGTCTATCACCATTTTGATTTTCATAAGTTAATGCTATACCGTCTTTAGAATAACGTTCGGATTTATCAAAGACGTTATTACCAAAATACTCTGTAATCACACTTGGTTTATCATCCCCAGTTAAAGGAAGGAAATAAGGAAAAGTTCTTGCCTGCTGTCCATAAACCAAGGTTGTAACGATTAATGCTATTAGTACAATTATTTTATTGTTCATCTTATATCTACTATTAAACCATTTAGATCAAGCCTATTTTATAATAAAATAGGCTTGATAAACCTCTATTCTCTAACTCCAAACATTATATTAAAATACGTATTTGTACTTACTTGTGCATCTGCCCATACTTCATATTTCAATTTACCATCATCACTAATTTCAATAGTTTTAAACACTGCTTCGTCAAAATAAAGTACATAATAATCTAATTCATCGCTATCCAAAACAGGTAATGATTTGTTTTGTGCTTTTGAATTTACAACTTTCGGCTTGCTAAATTGCTCTTTATAAATACTATATATATCTATTGTACTTATCTCTTTAGGTTCTACAGTAATATAAAATGATGGAGCATAAAAGAACTTAGGCATAGCTGCTTTAATATCTTTTCCTCCTGCTTTCCATTCTACTCCACCTGCTCCATTAGAAGTTAAAACTTGTCCTGCTGGGGCTTGATTATCATTATTATCTAAAGAGCTTAATTTTTCAACTCTTACTCCTCGATCTACAATAACCTGATCTTTAACTGCATCAGATTTCATTTGTTTATATCCTACCGAATTACCAGCTAATTTAATTTCTGTTATTGATAAATTTGCGATATGATTAGTATTAATTGAACTATCTTCGATATGATCAGCTTTAATAGATTTTTGATTAATATCTAATGTAACAGCCTTCAATACAGCATCTGTACCATTACTTACCTTAATAGGTCCTGTACCTGTAAGATTTGCTTTAGTTACGCTCTGACCAGTTGCAGCTTTATAGGCTACTTTCCCACCAGCCTCTACTGTTAAGACATGCCCTACAGTAGCACTACCTGCGCTCATTTTATCAGTGGTTACAGCGCCATTACTAAGGTGTCCCGTATCAATATTGCTTGGGTATATTTCTTTTCTTCCTACTGCATTTTCAGCAATTTGACCATTTCTAACAGCTTCTTTACCTATTTTACTTGTGGTAATAGAACCATCAGCTAAATGACTACTTTGAATAGATTTTTCTACTATCTCAAGAATCATATCCTTAAGTACAGCATCTTTACCATCTGTTACTTTTATTTGTTCAGAACCTTTTAATTCTCCAGTTGTAGTAGCCCCTACAGGTGCTTTATAACTAACCCCTCCCTGACCATCTGCTGTTAATACATGTCCTATTAAAGCCTTATCAGAACTCATTTTTGCAGTATTAACTGCTTTATCACTAAGTTGATTTGTCGAAACAGCTCCATTATTAATCTTGGTACTCGTTACAGCTTTATCAGCTATTTTAAGCTCTGTTACTGCATCATTGGCTAATTGATTTGGCGTTACAGCTTTATCAGCTATCATACCTGTAGCTACCCCTTTATTAGCAATAGCTACTGTAGCGTCTCCTAATAATGCTTTGGCTGCTCCACTACCTGTCACAATAATTCCTGCTCCTGCTGTTAATGGCTTAGCTGTAGCTACTATTGATTCGCTTACATTTTTAAACTCAGCACCGCCTTGCCCATCAGAAGTTAACACTAATCCTTCGTCCAATTCTGGTGTGCTAATATTCTCTTGTGTAATCGCTCTTCCGCCGATATGTTCGTTCTTAACTCCGCCTTTCGTTAACGCAATATCTAATGCTTGTATCCCTGCTTTATTCTCAGGAATAGTTAAGGATCCATCTTTAGAGGTAATTGCTTTTCCTTGTGCTGTAGCCACAGTTTCCATCGTTTGATACTTTGTAGCTCCACTGCCATCTGCAACTAAGAAAGCTCCTGACGCCATATTGTTTGCACCTGATGCCGAACTAATCTTATCCGTTGTAACAGCTCCTGACTTAAGGTGTTTAGCCTCAACTCCACCATCTTTGATAGCGATACTTGTTTCTTTTAACAACGCTTTATTTCCTGCTGCTACAGTAATAGACCCATCACTTTTTAAGTCAGCTCCTTGCCCATCAAATGCGGTATTGCTCAATGCTTTGTATTCAACTTTACCTGCTCCTACTGATGTTAATACAGTATTAGCTTCTGCAGTCCCTGCAGACATCTTATCAACTGTTACTGTCGAATTTGCCAATTTTTCAGTTGTAATTCCACCAGCAGCAACGTCTATAGAAGTTTCAACTAATACAGCATTTAATCCATTACCTTTTGTAAAAGCAAGTGATTGTCCTAATGCAAGATCTTTTCCTCCTACTTGTACAGCTGTCTGATCTACTAAATCAAACCCACCTGCATCATTTGATACTAATATTTTATCTTTTCCTACAGGTACTCCCGCTTCTTTTGAACTTAACTTTAATCTATCAATACTATTATCAGCAATACTTAATTCTGCATCTGCTAATAATGTATTCACTCCCGTTCCTTTCGTTAGTGTAATAATGTTATCAGTCGTTAAGTTTCCAGCTGTATTAGTAACAATATCTTTTAGTTCTCCCCAGAATACTGTTCCATCATCCTTCGTTGTTAAAACACTTTTAGCAGCTGCTCCTTCTGGTGATATTTTCGTTGCGGTAACTGCTAAATCTGCTATTTGCAAATTAGTTACTGCATTATCAGCGATGTTACCTGTCTTAATTCCCTGAGGTGCAACACTAATCGTTACATCTGCTAAAACTTTATCAACTCCTCCACCTACACCAGCAACAAC
>JBOFGJ010000539.1:0-2108 GCA_051649065.1 Flavobacterium sp.
TGAAGATCGTTGGATTAATGCAGGAGACGAGAAATTTACAAATGTGCCAACTATTCCTGATAATACAATAGCTACAGCATTAGGTGCAACTGCAATGGAAAGAGCATATAATACTTATAATTATTCTTCAGAACGAGTAGCGGATGGAGGATTTGTAAGATTAAAGAATATCTCTTTAACTTATGAGTTCCCTGATCACTTTAAACGTTCAATGAAGATGTCAAATTTCTCATTGCGTTTTAATGCAACTAACCCATGGTTAATCTATGCGGATAAGAAATTGAATGGAGAAGATCCTGAGTTTTATAGAACAGGTGGGGTAGCAATGCCACAGACTAGTCAATACACATTGACACTTAATGTTGGTTTTTAAAAAATAGATTATTATGAAGAGAGTAAAGATATTAGTTGGATTATTGTTTTTGGCGACAGCTACTGTAGGTTGTAGTGACTTTCTTTCTGAAGCACCAGACAATAGAACACAAATAGACACACCAAAGAAGGTTGGAGAATTATTAGTAGGAGCTTATCCTGAAGGGAGTCATGTGGAGTTTGCAGAACAGATGAGTGATAATGTTGTAGATAACGGTAAATTAGACCTTACCACTTTACAATCAGAACAAAACTTTACTTGGGCTGTTAGTACTGAGGATAATGCAGATAGTCCGAAAAAGTTTTGGATGGCATCTTATGCAGCTATTGCTAGTGCTAATAAGGCATTAGAAGCGCTAGAAGGAATGCAAAAGGAATACGCTAATAAACCATTAAAAGTAGGATTAAAACAGTTAAGGGCTGAAGCTCTATTGGCTAGAGCATATAATCATTTTATGCTTGTGAATTTATGGGCTAAAAGTTATGATGCAACTACTGCAGAAAGTGATTTAGGTGTTCCTTATGTTACTACTGTAGAGGATGTTCTTAAAAAAGATTATAAGCGCAATTCAGTAGCAGAGGTTTATAAATTAATTGAACAGGATTTGTTAGAAGGTCTTGAGGGAATAAAAGGAGCTACATATGAAAGCCCTAGTATTGCAAAATACCATTTTACAGAAGCTTCAGCTAAAGCATTTGCAACTCGTTTTTATTTGTTTAAAGGGGATTATGCTAAGGCTATAGAGTATTCTAATGACTTAGGGAATTTGCCGATTAACAAATTAAGAAATGTTGTTAGAAGTGCCGCTTGGGATACTGCTAAAAACGAAAGAGAGTTTGCTAAGACTGAGTACGAAACTAATCTTTTGGTTGTGACATCATATTCTAGAAAAGGAAGAACTAATCACACTAGTCGCTTCGTGTTGACATCTGGTGCAGCTACTAGAGGTAATGGTCTTTTTAGTGAAGCAAGTCACCCATTTAAAGCAGATTGGATATATAGAACTGCTAATTATACTCTAAATGATGCATATTATGTTCCTAAGTTTTATGAACATTTTAAAATTACGGACTTTACTAATATGACAGGATTTACTTACGTTCCTTTTGTATTATTCTCTAATGATATGCTATACTTAGATCGTATTGAAGCGTTTATTATGCAAAATAGAGTTGAAGAAGCATTTGGAATGTATGAATACTTTATGTGGACACGTACTAAATTAGCTGATTTTGGTTTGCCTGCTGATACTGCACCTGAGTTATTGTTAGGTGCATTGAGATTCAGTCAATTAGAGGAGATGTTTCCTTATCAAGCTGGTAAATTCACAACGAGTATTGCTATATCTGAAAAGCAAACTATTATGTTAGAAGCTTTGACAGAGATGAGAAGAAGAGATGGTTATGAAGAGGGATACCGCTGGTTTGATATTAGAAGATTTAAGTTAGAAGTTATACATCAAGTTGTTGGTGGAGCTCAACTTGTGTTGAAAAAAGGAGATCTAAGATATCAGTTGCAGGTACCTCAGGTAGCTATAGATAACGGAATAACGCCAAATCCAAGATAATCATTAAAAGAATAGAATTATGAAAGTTAAAAATATAATTAAGGGAGTAGGAGTTCTTTGTACTGCTTCTATACTATTAGCAGCTTGTTCGAAGGAAGATTCGCTTCGTAGTGAATCTATCTTTGATACTACAGAGAAACCTAAAACAGAATTGGATAAATGGATTGA
>JBOFGJ010000540.1:0-1898 GCA_051649065.1 Flavobacterium sp.
CAAAAGATGCACAGTTCGAACTGACGACTTTTAAATATGAGAAGTGTATAGGGATGAGAAGTTATAACCCACAACCACAGCCAGATTTGGCACAATTAATCAAAGCAGCTGACGTAATCAATAATGCGAAGAGACCTTAGTTATTAATTGGGCAAGGAATACTATTAGGTCACGCAGAGCAAGAGTTAAAGGAGTTCGTAGAGAAAACAGGTATTCCCACAGCATCGACACTATTGGGATTAGGTGCACTGTCTAGTAACCATCCTAATTTCTGTGGTATGGTAGGTATGCACGGTGATTATGCTGCGAATATTAAGACCAATGAGTGTGATGTACTAATCGCTATTGGGATGAGGTTTGATGATCGGGTGACAGGAGATGTGTCTAAATACGCTACACAAGCTAAAGTTATTCACATTGATATTGATGCGGCAGAGTTAAACAAGATTATCATGGCGGAAATCCCCATACATAGTGATGCTAAGGAGGCTTTGAGAACATTGATTGGCTTAGTAGAGCCGACTACACACACTGCTTGGTTAGAGGAGTTTAAACAAGGCAAAGTGTATGAACAAGAACAATTACTGAAACACAGAGAGGAGATAGCTGCTGATAAAATACTGATGGAGGATGTAGTGAAACTATTGACAGACTTGACTAATGGTGAAGCAATAATAGTAACGGATGTAGGACAACACCAAATGATTACAGCTCGAAATAATCAGTATAACACTGCCAAAACTAATATTACATCTGGTGGATTGGGAACGATGGGGTTTGCACTCCCTGCTGCAATGGGTGCCAAACTAGGTAATCCTAAGCAGACAGTAGTTGCCATAGCAGGAGATGGCGGTTTTCAGATGAATATACAAGAGCTAGGGACGATTATGCAAAGTGATATTGCAGTGAAGATTATCATCCTAAATAATAGCTTTTTAGGGATGGTAAGACAGTGGCAACAGATGTTCTTTGAGAAGAGATATAGCTTTACAGAAATGAACAATCCAAACTTCGTAGGTATAGCACAATCCTATAATATAGAAGGCAAAAAAGTAACTCAGTCTAGCGATTTAAGAAAAGCCTTAGAAGAGTTATTAGCTCACCCGAAAGCGTATCTATTAGAAGTAGTCGTAGAGAAAGAAGAGAATGTATTCCCAATGATTCCCACAGGAGCGAGTGTATCAGAGGTGTTATTAAGTTAAGGTGCTAGAATAAAGAATTAGGTTGACAATTGTATAAACCAAAAGAAACTATGAAAGAAGAATTTACATTATCAGTATTTACAGAGAATAGCATCGGTATGCTTACAAGGATAGCTAATGTATTTACCCGTAGGCATATTAATCTAGATAGTTTGACTGTATCTGAGTCAGAAATAAAGCAAGTGTTTAAGTACACTGTTGTATTTAAAAGTACACAGGAGCAAGTAGATAAACTGATCGGACAGTTAGAACGATTAGTAGAAGTCTTTAAAGTGTGTGCTTATGTGAATGACGATATTATTTATCAGGAGTTAGCGCTCTATAAAGTCAAGACAGAGCTGATGTCTAATAAGGAAGTTGAACAGATTATTAGAGAGAGTCAAGCGAGAATATTATCTGTAGATAAAGAGTTTATTGCTATCGAAAAGACAGGGTATATCGAAGAAATAGAGAGCCTATTCACTCAACTATCTAGCTTCGGGATATTAGAATTCACTCGATCAGGCAGAGTAGCGATTACTAAGCCTATGAACTATGAATTTAGAATTTAAATAGGGGGCATAGGGAACGGGGAACAGGGAACGGGGAACGGTAGGGGCGAATTGCAATTCACCCATATAAAACGATTTGACAACATCACGCCATAATGTATTTATATGACGTGATATAGATTATGGTTACTAGATAGAATTACGA
>JBOFGJ010000541.1:0-1085 GCA_051649065.1 Flavobacterium sp.
ACAATTGTATATTTATATCGATTAATTTTGAAAAGTGAATAAGCATAACAGTAGAAGACTGATAATTAATATGGATTTGTTAAAAAATAGAATAGTTGCACTTTATTTGAACGGAAGTATTCACGTTTCCTTAGCTGTATTCGCTTTGGTGCAAATGACTTTTTATTTTTGTCACCTACCTTTTGATGCTGTTGTCTCTATTTTGGCCTTCAGCGGAACATTGTTTTCTTATAACTTTATTAAATATGCTGAGGTAGTTTATAGACATAAGAATCCATTTACCCTTCGATTAAAAGTAATAATAGCCATTAGTCTTGTGGCTTTGGTAGTTGGTGTAGTCAGTTTCTTCTTATTAAATCTCAAAGCGCAGTTAGTCACTATAGGACTTTTAGTACTCGCAGTACTCTATGCTATCCCTGTGAGTAGTAATGTGAGTAATCTTCGCAATCTCGCAGGACTAAAAGTGTATATAGTATGTCTATGTTGGGCTACAGTGACATTAATCGTACCAGTAATGAATGCTGATATTCCGATTACTTGGGACATTGTAATTAAGTTTACTCAGCGTTTTATATTGGTATTTATCTTGATAGGTATTTTTGAGGTAGTTGACCTACAATACGATGATAAGTATTTGAAAACATTACCACAGATGTTGGGAATTACGAACACCAAATATCTATTAGCTTTACTACTTATTCCTTTCTATGTAATAGAGTTCTTTAAATTAGGGTATCAACCTATACAAGCTTGGAATAATCTATTGATTGTTCTCCTAACGCTATTTTTTATTATTTATGCCTCTCCTAGACGCACCAAGTTCTTTACTTTATTTTGGGTAGAGAGTGTGCCTATTGTATGGTGGTTAATTGTTGTAATACAGGGTAATGCAAGTATACTTGATTAGATATTAGGTGTTTGTTTATTGGAAATTCACTAAATTTAACATTTATTGAATTGAATATGGAAAATAAGAAAGAGGATAGTATAATTCCTTATAGTCCTAATTTTTTTATTGTAGCTATAAGTTTTTATACAATATTGTTTTGGCACTTTACAGAAAGTAACGCACAGGTTGTGGGTAA
>JBOFGJ010000542.1:0-1334 GCA_051649065.1 Flavobacterium sp.
TAGTTACATCTACTTCTTTATCTAGTTTTAAACAGTGAATCCTTTTCACTTTATTAAACTTCTTCTCTATCTTTTTTAATTCTTCTACATTCATAATACTTCAAATAAAAAAGGCTAGCTCAAAAGAAACCAGCCTTAACTAAACAACACAACTATATTTATTCAACCAGACACCAATCATCAGAAAGTATATCACTTCCACTTGGTACCCACATAGCATAATCGCCTTGAGCTGTCTTTAATTGAAAATATGGTCTTACTTTAAACAAGTCCCCTTCTTTTAATCCCCAAGCATCAGCAGTTTTTTTATTACATGGAATACCTTCAGGATATCCTTTTTGTAATACAGCAAACATACCTGTACCATTCCAGCCACTTCTAGAGACTTTCTTTCCTTGTTTCAATAATTCTAAAGCCTGTCCAAAATTCATAACATCTTATTTAGGGTTATTTCTTACTCTTTCGATAATAGCATTATACTCTTCTATCCATTCAATAGGTACAGCTAAAGCATCATTACGGTACCTAACTATGGCATCAACTATTTCTGTTAATCTCTCGTTATCTAATTCGGATTGCGTACGGATACCTTTTACTCTTACTCCAGTCATACCTACTCAATTTTAAACTTTACATACTCTTGCCCTTTCTTTACCAGAACCTTTGACACTGTTCCTTTATAAATATCCCTATCATCAATACCATATTTCTTACAGAGTATATCCTGGAAAGGTTTAATTGGATTATCCCAATCAGATAATTTACTTGAAACACCAAATTCAAAAGTTATAGAATAAGGAGGTACTGGTATTTTTATTTTAGGTAGCATTAATAAAACAGCTCTTTCGTACTCTTTATATTTTGGAGTTTTAAACCTCTTCCCTTGCCAAACTTCATTAACTGAAAGTGGTTTAATATTAACTATTACCATTACTCAATACTTTTACCTAATCCATCAGAATACACTCCTTCTTGAAAAGCTTGTATATTCCAACCTTTACTTTTACTATTATTTTTGATTCGCTCATATTCGGACATTGTCATACTCTTTCTCATTACCACTTCCACAATAGTATCATCAGGAAGTAGAGTAGATTTTTCTTTTTTCGCCATAATATGAATGAATTAAAAAAAGTTGCAGACTATACGGGACTCGAACCCGTGACCACTTGCGTGACAAGCAAGCATTCTAACCGCTGAACTAATAGTCTATAATTGGCTTAAATAAGCCATTTTTAAATAATTGGCCTTTTTTGACCAATTAAACAAACCTCTTCTATGAGACGATAATAAAGTTTGAATACTAATTAAAAGCGAAGAGGTTTGTTTGGTTT
>JBOFGJ010000543.1:0-1181 GCA_051649065.1 Flavobacterium sp.
GCTTCTAAATTAGTAATACGTGAGTTAGAAGAAGAGAAGAAAGCACATTGGGTAGCCTATGTAGATGAGGGAAATGAAAGTCATGATGTACATGTTAAGTTAGTAGGCAAGCAAGTTGATTTTGTTTCCTGTGACTGCGGTGTGCAAGTAGATCAACTATGTGCTCATAAGACAAAAATGCTTCTTACTTTAGAAGATAAACTAAAAGGTAAGAAGGTTGTAGATAAGCCCGTAGCAAAAAAAACAATGTCTAAAAAGAAGATGAGTGAGAGCGTGGCATTACTTCATGATGTTAATCAGATAGACGTATATGGGTGGCTAGAAGAATTGTTCAAAAAGAACAAAGAAGTAGAAACGGAGTTTTTACTGAAATTTGGTAAGAGTAAAGCTAATAATTATACAGTAGAAGAGGTTGACAAAATATTGAAAGATATTCTTGTAGCTACCATGGGAAGGAAGAGACAAGAAGCAAATGCTAAACAGGTTAAGACATTGATTGATTTGTTTACAATAGCTTTGGCACCTGTGGAAGACTTTTTAACGATTAATATTACCCAACCTATAGCATTAGATATTTATTTAAGAGTAGTATTTCGATTATTTAGTTTCAATCATACTGTTTACCATACCAGTACTCGTGTCAATACGTTTGCTAAGAAATTTACTGAACGATTCTTATATACATTATTTAATGTAAAAGATAAGGCTGCTATAGAGAAACAATTGACACTGCTAAGAATGAATCTTCAGTATCAAGAAGGAAGATTAGAATATGAAACATATTGGTATTTGTTTAAATTAATAAGTGATGCAATACCTGAAGAACTACTTCATAAGTATATTTTGGAGATTATAGAACTTAAAAAATTTGCTGAAGGTGAAGAAGAAGAATATGATTCTATTCAGGGAATAAGTCGTTTTTTACTAAACGTAGTCAATAAAAATAATGTGTTTAAGCAATATTATAAAGCATTTCGTCCTGTTCAATATGATGAAGAGTTTAATCTATTCTTGATCAAATTAGTTATTGATATTGATTTACCACATGCAGAGCAGTTGTGTCAATTGATTATAGATAAGCACTTACACATGTTTAGAAATGATGGTGTTGAGGATATATTGACAGAAATAAAACAAAAGTTAGGTAAGAATGAGGATGTGCTTGAAATGCGAAAAAAGAG
>JBOFGJ010000544.1:0-1944 GCA_051649065.1 Flavobacterium sp.
GAGGCACACCGTGGGTATAATCTAGATAAAGAGATGGACGAAGACGATTTTGGTATTCGCAACGAGCAAGACTATATTGCACAGTACCGAAGAGTATTAGATTACTTCGATGCATTTAAAGTTGGGATGACAGCTACACCAGCGATGCATACTACGGAGATTTTTGGTCAGAGTGTACATTCATATTCTTATCGTCAGGCTGTGATAGATGGCTACTTAGTAGATCAAGAGCCTCCGTATCGAATAGAGACTGCTCTAAACACAGATGGAATAACGTATCAGAAAGGAGAGTGTGTACAAGTATTCGATGAAGAAACTGGAGAAATAGAGAATCTCGGTGAGATGGAAGATGAGTTACACTTTGATGTAGAGCATTTTAATAAGAAAGTGATCAATGAGAATTTTAATCGAGTAGTACTACGTGAGATAGTGAGAAACTTAGATCCAGAAGGACAAGAAAAAACATTAATCTTTGCGGCAAGGGATTCTCATGCAGATACTATTGTGACGATATTAAAAGAAGAGTTTGAAGCGATGGGTGTTGATTTGCATCGCGATGCGATAGAGAAGATTACAGGTAGTGTATATAACAATGCAGAGCTAACGAAGAAGTTTAAGAATGAGCAATATCCTAATATTGTTGTTACGGTTGATTTACTAACTACAGGGATTGATATACCTGCTATCTGCAACTTGGTTTTCTTGCGAAAAGTGCGTTCTCGTATTTTGTACGAACAGATGAAAGGAAGGGCTACTAGACTGTGTCCTGAAATAGGTAAAGAAAGTTTTAGGATATATGACGCTGTCAATCTGTATGAAGATATGAAGCATTTTACAGATATGAAACCCGTAGTAGTAAATCCGACTTATACTTTTAGCGAGTTAGTAGAACAAACTGAACGCATAGAGACAGTAGATAGGTTAGGTAAACAACGCGATCAGATGGTGGCGAAGTTAAATAGAAAAGTAAAACGCCTGTCTGATAATCAGGAGGAATCGTTTAAGTACTATACACAAGGGAAAGAAGCGACAGAGTTCTTAGCAGAATTAAAGAGCTTATCTGTTACAGAATTGCCTGAGTTTATAGCGCAGTATAAGACCTTATGGGAGTATCTGGATGCGAAAGTGTATCGCCCACAGACGATAGTGATATCTGAGCATGACGATGAGGTTAGGGATGTGAAAAGAGGATATGGTAATGCAGAAAAGCCAGAAGATTATATAGAAGGATTTAAACAATATATTATAGAACATCGCAATGAGATGATGGCTTTAAATATCATTTGTACTAGACCACAAGAGTTAGATAGAAAGACATTAAAAGAGTTGAAATTGCAGTTGGATGAACAAGGGTATAATGAGACTGCGTTAAATACAGCGTGGAAAAGCATGAAGAATGAAGATATAGCGGCTGATATCATCGCGTATATTCGCACTTTAGCGTTAGATACTGCTATGGTAACACCAGAAGAAAGAGTGAAAAGAGCCATAAATAAAATCAAATCAAGTAGGGACTTTACTAAGATTCAGTTGAAATGGATAGATCAGTTTGAAAAACAATTACTTGCTGAGAAAGTGTTGCAACGACAAGATTTAGACCTACAACCCTTTTTGACAGATGGTGGTTTCAAGCGATTAGATAAGTTGTTTAATCATGAATTAGAGAATCTGGTGAACGAATTAAATCAAGAGTTATATACCGCTTAGTAGTTTAACGGTTAAACACTTTTTTTGGAAATGAGCAGTAATTTGAGTACTTTTATCAACGATAATAACAGGAATGAAGATGCAAAAAAAAGAGAGAAAAAACGGAACGAAAACTACTTTACAACAAGAGCGTAAATTAGTGATAGCGGCAGCTAAGCGTGCTTCTGCTACGGCTGTACGAATATCTACTGCATTAGAACTACCAATACAATTAGTGAAAGGAGATATGATAGTAGA
>JBOFGJ010000545.1:0-1098 GCA_051649065.1 Flavobacterium sp.
AGTTCTCTCTTCTTAATGCATTACGAGGTAATGGAGAAACTCTAATAAATAAGGTATAACTATACAATACTACTTCTATATTACATAGAAACAGCATATCATAGCATCAAACCTGACTATAGCTCTTTACCGCGAAAGCATTGTCAATTCAAAAATGGCAGGTCTCCTGACTTATAACTATACTAATCGCCCTTCCCAATTTTATATCAGTGAGCATAATATGACTAGTATATTCAATGTTACTTACAGTTGCGCGACAGTTCGTGATTCTCACACGATTCCCTTTTAATCTACAGTTAAGTAAAACCTATTTTCGCTTGATGAAGTATTTTAAGAACAATTCATTAATTCTAAACAAAGATACAATTATAGAATATAAATATATTAAATACCGAATAATTAAGAATAAATAACTGTAAAAACAATTTAAATAGATTTTAATTCTATTATAACTACATTTGGTACCACTAAAACAAAATATTATTCTAATGTATAACCTAGACGAGACAGATTTAAAACTACTTCGAATACTATGTGATAACTCTAATCTGACCACGAAAGAGATTGCTCAACAAGTTAATCTTTCTGCTACCCCAGTCTTTGAGAGAATAAAACGACTAGAAAAAGAAGGCTTTATAAAGAAGTATATCGCTTTAATAGATGCTGAAAAGCTAAATAAAGGCTTTATTGTATTCTGTAATATTAAACTAAAACAACATGAACGCCTTATCAATAATAAATTTGTTGAAGATATTATGATTATAGACGAAGTTGTTGAATGTTATAATATATCAGGAGATTTTGACTTTATCCTAAAAGTATATGCAAATGACATGAAACACTACCAAGACTTTGTTTTTAATAAATTAGCGATGGTAGACAGCATAGGGAGTACTCATAGCTCTTTTGTGATGAGGGAAATTAAAAATACACATAATATATCCTTTTAAATACCACAGAAATACTTCTACAATAACATTCTAATATCACAGCGAATCTAACTTTTAGATTCGCTTTCTTGTTTTATGTGGTTTAGTACTCTTAGGTGAATCTCGTGGATAATATAATCAGACCAAGTTTTCCAGTACCATTCAGGTC
>JBOFGJ010000546.1:0-6136 GCA_051649065.1 Flavobacterium sp.
CTCGCTTACTCATAGAGAAAGGAGACTTGACGATATCAGAGGTTGGTTTTGAATGTGGATTTAACGACCCTAAATACTTTAGCAAATCATTCAAGAAACGCTATGAATGCAGTCCTTCTTATTTTAGAAGTGAAGGCGCGGCGCTTTAATTAGGAATTTAAAATTAGGAATTAAGAATCTGTGCCTTCGGCATTAGGGGATATATATTTCGCAATCCATACAAGGTACAGACGCACTGACTAGTTTTTTTGTGATTTTGGTTTTTCGGTTTTTTGTTTTGCCTTTCAAGCATGAGGTGAAGAGTATTCTGTTTTTATTAGAGAAAATAGTCTTTTAGAAGCTAATTTCCTTAACGACATCACAACTCCACAACATCACAAAAAAAACAACATCACAACATCACGTCAGTGTTAACTAAAGGTTATTGTACAAAATAGACACTATTCTGATACAAGATTAGGGGATAACTGAAAGAAATGTCTACTTCACTGAAAGATTTATACCCCTGTTTTTTACCAAGTGGAAGTACTTTCGAAAGTGAAATATCAATGTAATCAAACTTATGAAAAGACATTTCTTAGTCTGGATGCTATGTATAGGAGGTAGCACATTCCTACATGCACAAGTAATAGTAAAAGGAAAAGTAACAGGTAAAAGCGATGGCTTACCAGTTTCTTTTGCTACAGTAATCGCTAATAAAGATAATTCTACTTGGGCAACAACAGATGCCGATGGTAATTTTATGTTAGAGCTAAAAGCTGATGCAGGTACCTTAGCTGTAGAGTATTTAGGATATCAACCTAAAACGATTAACTACAAAGGTGCACAACTAGTAAGTATCGTACTTGAACAAGATAGCAATATCTTAGATGAGGTAGTACTAATTGGTTATGGAGCTTCTAAGAAGAAAGACATTACGACCTCTATCGCTACAGTGGATAATATCGATAAGCTAGCTTCTAGACCTGTGTCTAACTTAAGTGATTTCTTACAAGGGCAAGTAGCAGGGGTAACCGTTACCCAGCAAGGTGGAGATCCATCAGGTACAAGTAAGATGGTTATTCGTGGTTCAGGTTCATTAGCTAATGAGGCACCACTTACTGTAGTAGATGGAGTTCCTTATTATGGTCCTGCGATTAGTCCTAATGATATAGAGTCTGTCTCGATCTTAAAAGATGCTGCTGCAGCTGCTATCTATGGAGCACAAGCTGCTTCTGGAGTAATCGTGATTACAACTAAGAAAGGGGTAAAGGGTGATCCTAGTGTTACATTGAATATGTATACTGGTTTCTCTAATGCTACTAATCTACCTACGCCATTAGATGCTAAAGGTCAGGCTTGGGCGTATAATACCGCTGCTGACAATTCTGGTGCACCTAGACAGTCTGCTCATAACGCAACACTTAATCCTTGGGGACAAGAGACAAGAACTAATTGGATGGATGAGATATTTAGAACAGCGGCAATGTATAATGCTGATGCTAGTATCTCTGGAGCTACAGATAAAACGAACTACTTAGCGTCATTTGGTTATAACAAGAAAGAGGGAACGCTTATAGGTACTTTTTCTGAGCGTTATAACTTCAGATTAAAAACAGATACGAAACTGACAGATAAAGTTACGATAGGAGAGAATGTATATTACTCTAATACTAATGCCATAGGAACCAATACAAGTAGTTCTTATTCAGGAAGTGTGATTAGTGCTTTATATATGCCTTCTGCAGCGCCTGTATATGATGCAGATGGTAAATTCGGAGGGGTAGTACCTCACGAGTTAGCTCAGTTTGCAGGAGCATATGGAGATGTATTTAATCCGGTTGCGTTGTTATTAAGACCTACAACGTCTAATCCAACTAACTTCTTAAATGCCAATGTATATTTAAACTACGAAATCGTAGATGGGCTATCGTTCAAAACGTCTTATAGCTTTGATTATACAAGTAATAAATACAAGAAGTTTACACCTAAAGCACCTGAGTTAGGAAGAACAAACTTAAACAACTATCTATTTGAAAGTAATTACGAGAAGACACACTGGATTTGGGATAACCAAATAACGTATCACAAGACTTTTGGCAAGCATGATATTAATGCTACGGCTATTCACTCTGCTCAAAAAACGAACTATGACTTCTATTCTATACAAGGTGAAGGCTTTAGTAGTGAAGAGTCTTTTAATCAATATATGGGGAATGCCTCTATTATGCGTAAGCCTGTTACAGAAACATATGAGGACGCATTGACTTCTATCATCGGACGTGTGATGTATAACTTTGACGATAAATATTTCGTTTCAGGGAGCTTGCGTAAAGATACTACTTCACGTTTAGCTAAGAATAATCAGTCTGAAGTATTCCCTTCTGCTTCTGTGGGATGGAGAATTTCACAAGAGAATTTCTTTAATGTACCTGCGATTAGTGAGTTAAAACTAAGAGCGTCTTGGGGACAGATAGGTAACGTTAACTCAGTCGGGTATTACTCTTTTGACGTGCCATTAAGTACTACAGATATCATTATGGGAGAAGATGGTATGCTAACAGGTAAGGGAACTTATATAAATAGACAGTCTAATCCTAACCTTAAATGGGAAACATCAGAGTCTGTGGATATCGGAGTAGATGCAGCATTCTTTAATGGGCGTTTAAACTTGGTAGCGGATTACTTTAGTAAGCGTACGAAAGGGATGATTATTCCTGGATTAGAAGACGCTCACCACGGTACTGCAGCAGCAGATGTTAACGGTGGAGAAGTATTAAATAAAGGATTAGAGTTGTCATTAAGTTATAATGATAATATCGGCGATCTTAACTATAAGTTGTTTGGTAACGTGAGTTTCTTAAAGAACGAATTAGTGAATTTGAACGGATATAATCAGAGTGGAATTGATTATATCGCACACACAGATAATGTGAGAGGGATCTTATCTCCTTATCGTTCAGTAGTGGGTAAATCACTTTATTCAACTCATTTGGTTCCATATTTAGGGATCTTCCAGTCACAAGCTGAAATAGACGCTTACAGAGGAAAGAACGGTAATTTAATTCAACCTAACGCTAAACCTGGAGACTTTAAGTTTGCTGATTCTAATGGGGATGGCAAGATAGATAATAACGATAAAGAGTTTATGGATGCTTATATGCCTAAGATTACTTATAGTTTTGGTTTAAACCTTGAATATAAGAATTGGGATGTGAGTATGTTCTTCCAAGGGGTAGGTGATGTGAAGGTATTTAACGGATATAAGTTCACTGCTTACAACGCTTCATTACAAGGGTACAACTTAGATAGTAGAGTACAGAATGCGTGGACACCTGAGAATATCAATACGAGTATCGCTAGATTATCTACTAAAGATGATAACCAAAATTACGGTACTACTTCTAGTTGGTATTTAGAGGATGCGTCATACTTGCGCTTAAAGAACTTAACGATAGGATACACTTTACCGAAGAGTATTATGAATGCCTTATCTACTAAGTCTAGCTTGAGAGTCTTTATGTCAGGAGATAACTTATTTACTATTACAGGTTATAAAGGTTTAGATCCTGAAGTAGGTGGAATAGGTCTAGATGTAGCGACATATCCTATCTCTCGTACCATATCAGGTGGTTTCTTATTTACTTTTTAATCCAAGACAATTATGAAAAAATACAACTTATCTAAATATAGTCTAGTATTAGGTCTTTCGACTATCTTATCACTAGGCGCGTGTAGTTCTGATTTTACAGAATTAGATCCAAAGGGAAGTACATCGTATGAGAACTATTGGAAAAGTGAGCAAGACGCAGTAGAAGCAGCAAATAGCTTATACCAAATGATGAATCAGGACGAAATGTTCGGTAGAGGGTTTTTCTGGTATATTAATGCTTCTGATGATATGGTGACAGGGCGTCTAAATGCAACTGCTGATAATATCAAGAACTTTAATATGAATGGGGATGAGAACTATGTCAATGGTATTTATCAGAATGCATATAAAGTAATTCGCAGAGCGAATGACATTATCGTGAACGTTCCTGGGATGAAAATAAGTGAGTCTCTTAAAACTAGGATTCTAGGGGAAGCGTATTTTATGAGAGGGTTCTTTTATTTCTGGTTAGCGCACACTTATGGAGATAACGGACAGAATGGTGGGGTGCCTATTATCACTGAGGCTAATATGTCTCAGCCTGCGGGTAGTTTTAAAAGACCTGCTAGTGTAGTGGAGAACTATGACCATATCGTGAAGGACTTGACTAAAGCAGCGGAATTATTGCCATTGTTTACGTCTTATTCTGCAGATAATTATGGTAGAGCGCATAGAGATGCAGCGCTTGCTTATATCGCTAAGACTAACTTATACTGGGCACAGTATGACAAATCTAGATATGCAGAAGTAATTAAGTATGCGGATGCAGTTACTAATTCG
Organism: Flavobacterium sp.; assembly: GCA_051649065.1. Taxonomy (GTDB): domain Bacteria; phylum Bacteroidota; class Bacteroidia; order Flavobacteriales; family Flavobacteriaceae; genus Flavobacterium. Next base: position 4,412 of record JBOFGJ010000546.1, read on the forward strand.
GGATCTAACAGAGCTTTAGTGAATACAGGTAATCCTGCGAAAGATTACAGAGAGTTGCACAGTTATAAAAACAATTGGAAGAGTGAGTACATATGGTCTGTGAACTCAGGTATAGAGGGAGGAAGTATCTTACCGGGATGTATGCTTGAGAACAAAGGTTGGGGTGCTTATAACGGTTGGGGATATTATACACCAACAGAAGGGTTATTCCAAGAATTTGAGAAAGGGGATGCACGTAGAAAAGTAACTTTATTGACTTTCGGAGATGAGTTTTCTTATTTTGGAAAAACGAGAAGATATGCTTCAGAGAATTCATTATCAGGACTTCAGTTTAATAAGTATATGGCAGAGTATGCTACAGAAGATGCTCTAGGGAAGTTTATCAATACCAATGGAGATAAACCAACGACGACGTATAATGTGCCTTTAATGCGCTATGCAGAGGTGCTATTAATAAAAGCAGAAGCACAGATTATGTCTGGACAGAGTGGGGATGAGGCGTTAAACCAAGTGCGTGTACGTGCAGGGCTACCAACAAAAACAGGAGCTACTATGGCTGATCTAAAACACGAAAGAAGAGTAGAATTAGCAGGGGAGTTTGCGAATAGACACTTTGATTTAGTGAGATGGGGTGACGCTAAAGAGGCTTATGGTAAGCCACTTTATGGACGTATTCACAAGGACCGTTCTAACCCTGATTCACCATATACAGTATCAGAAATATGGAAGGCAAGAAACTTTGATACAAGTAAAATGCACGTATGGCCTATTCCTAATAGAGCTGTACAATCATCAGGCATCAAACAGAATGTAGGTTGGTAATACCTTTAAGGTAGGTTATTTTCAAAATTCAGAGGGGTATAGACTCTATACCTCTCTTTTTACACACAAAACATGAAAAGATTCTTTCTATCGATAGCGCTACTAGCAAGTGTATTCACAGCTAATGCGCAATCAAAAACATATAAAATACACTCTCATAACGACTATCAGCAAGCTACACCGTTCTGGACAGCGTATACTAATGCGAGTCAGTCTATTGAGATAGACTTAGTACTTGATAAAGGAGCGTTATACGTAGCGCACGAGCAAAAGAGTATTGATAAAAACAGAACAATTGAGAGCTTGTACTTAGACCCATTAGCCCAGGCAGTTAAACTAAATATAGGACAGGCAAAAGAGCTAAACTTCTTAATTGACCTAAAGTCGAATGCAAATCAGTCATTAGAATTGCTATTACCTGTGTTAAAAAAATATGAACAGCTAATTAAAGAGCAACAAGTAACTTTCGTTATCTCAGGTAATAAGCCTGACGATGCGACTTTTAAGAAGTGTCCCGCTTATATACAGCTAGATCATCAGTCACTTACGCCTATTGCAGATCAAGCAGTTTGGAGTAGAGTAGCGATGGTTAGTCTAAACTTTAGAGAGTACTCTGTTTGGAATGGTAAAGGGCGTATTGTGGAAGCCGAGAAAGTGAAGTTGCAGCAAGTGATTGATCAAATACACAGCCAAGGGAAGGCTATTCGATTCTGGGGAACACCTGATGGGAAGACTGCTTTTAAGGCTTTTGCAGATATGGGAATAGATGTTATTAATACTGATAATCCTTATTTGGCTAATGCGTATTTGTCAAATCTACACAAGACTGTTTATACCAATAAAGAAGTGTCTAAAGTGTATAAACCAACCTTTACCAACGATGATAAAAACACGCCTATTAAG
>JBOFGJ010000547.1:0-1177 GCA_051649065.1 Flavobacterium sp.
AGATTTGTAAGTTACCAATACAAAGGATGATAGTATCATATGATACTATCATCCTTTGTGTTTTAAGACTGAACAACTATCAGTATTTATAAAGATAGTTTGTTACATTTGTGCAAAAGGTAGGTAATGAAAAAAATAGGTGTTTTGTTATTAGCTCTTATAGGAACTACGATGTCTTATGGACAATTAGCAAAAATAGTAGATAAAGATGGCTATGTAAATGTCAGAGAAAAGGGAAATGCTAATACGGGTGAGATAGTTCTTTTATTTGATGTAGATGAAAGTAATCCTAATTGGTCAACAATAGATACAGGAATTAGTAATGAAATGGGAGGATATGTTCATAACTCTCGTTTGAAAAGGTTAGAAACCTATACTCATATTCCTTTAATAAGTTCTACTAATAATGAATTAAAATACTCAGGTAGTAATATTGATATTACAATTAGTATGGGAGCTTTTGATTTTAAAAAGAATAAAAGTAAGTTTAGCAAGCATCAAGGGACAAACTTTCTTTGGGAGTATAATGGACAAGAGATGAGAGGAACTGATGGAATGGAGCCTACTAAGCACTATACCTCTATTAAAGTAAACCAAAATGGGGTAGACATTGCTGTGCCTATAAAAGCATATGAAAATATGTTTGAACCCAGTGGTGCGGAATATACAGCATGTTACTATGACAAGTCAGATAATACAATCTACTTAACTGCTAATAATAGTGATGGAGCTGGTTCTTATACTGTGGTATGGGTATTTAAGAATGGTAAGTATGAGTATAACGATGTTTTTATATTATTTTAAATAAAGAAGAATGAATAAATTATTAGTATTAACGATAGGTTTACTATTCGGTAGTAATGTTGCTTTCGCTCAGTTATTTGCAGTAGTAGATACGAGGGGTTCTGTAGATATAAGAAAAGAAGCTGATGGTAAGTCTGGAGTGATTAGACAACTAAGTAGCGGTGATATAGTGTATATAGCTAAGGATAGTTATGATAAGAATGCTGAGTGGCAAAATGTAAGTCTGTCAGATGAAAAGATAGGTCCAGCAGGTTATATTCAGACTTCAAAACTAAAAGAGTTGAGCTCTTTTGAAAAGGTTTCTCTAAATAAACAGTCATACAGCAACCTTATCTTTGAGGGTAATGGAATACGCACAGAAATGAATATAGAG
>JBOFGJ010000548.1:0-1167 GCA_051649065.1 Flavobacterium sp.
CTATCTCTTCTAATTGGTTATCACTTTTTACTGAGATAGTCTTTAAATCTAAATCTTTTGTAATCTCTAGATTTTGTTCATTTACCAGTTGCCCTAGATAGAATATTTTAAATATATAATCTCCTGAGTTTACCTCTTCAATAGAGAATAGACCAGTCTCATCACTAAAACTCTGTTTAACGAAAGTCTCGTCTGGTTTTAGCAATTGTATTTCAGCGTAGTCAACAGGTTTATTTGTTTGGTCTAACACAGTTCCCTTTATAGAGAACTGTGCCATTATGACTTGACTACATAGTATGGTTAGTATTACAGTAAAAAGCTTTTTCATCTTTAGTTAGTTATTCGTTTAAGTAAGGTTGTTATATTTTATTTTCTATTCTTTTCATCAGTGTTTCCACCTTGGTGATCTCTTACTTTGATTTTAGAGTTACCAAATGAGTAGCTGATACCTACGTTAACATAGCGTTGATCGTAATAGTTAAAGTAATTTTGCTTGATACCATTGGTTACAGCATATACATTTGTAGTTGAAGTTCTAAAGATATCGTTAGCATATACAGATAAGTTTAGTTTTTTGTCTAGCATAGCATATTTCATCCCAAAGTTTAAACCATAAGTAGGATCTACATCCCATGCATTTGATTGTACCCTAGTTTGGTACCAGAAGTCTAACTGAGCAGTCCAAGTTTTTGACGAATTAAGAAAGAACGTATTATTAGTTGTTAAGTAAGCTCCACCACCGTCTTTAATTACGATATCTACATTTTTGGTTAGACTAGCTTGAGTATAGAAGTAGTATAATCCACTTTGAGACTGTAACCAAGGGAATGTATTAAAGGTATAACTCACTCCAGCATTATAGTTCTTGGTGTTTGTAAAGTTATCTCTGTAGTAATTTTGATAATTAGTATTAGGGTCTACTACAGGGTATTGTCCGAAGTTATCTTTTGTTTCCCCATAAGAGACATTAAAGTCTAATTTTCCTTTATACGTATAGTTAAGTTCTACTTTATCTGTGAATGCAGGCGCTAGCGAAGGGTTACCTTGAGCGATACTATATTCATTGATATACCATTTGAATGGGTTAAGCTCCCAGAATGCTGGTCTAGAGATACGTCTGTTATAATTAATAGAGAACGTATTATCCTCATTCATTTTATAAGCTAC
>JBOFGJ010000549.1:0-5861 GCA_051649065.1 Flavobacterium sp.
CTTGCATATCTACTATACCAGCAGCAGTTCTAAAGTCAGAATCTAAAGCTACACCATTTTTAAGAATAGGTGTTCCTCTGAATCCTCGAATAGACATACTCTCTTTAACTCCTCCATAACTAGAGAACATAGTAACTCCCGCTACGTTACGAGCAGCCTCAGTAACTGTCAAAGCACCTTGCTCTTCTATAATTGCATCAGATACAATCGAGATGTTTTGTACTTGATCTTGAATACCAAGAGGTAATCTAGTTAAGTTTTGTAATTTCTTTACATTCTTATTACTCTTCCCATATACTGTGATATTTGATAAAGAATTATCTATTTGTTTTAATGTAAAGTTAGCTACCTCAGCATCTGTATCAATATTTACAGACTTAGATGCATTTCCATAACCAATGAAACTAGCTTTTAATGTTTGTTTTCCTTTCTTTAAATTATTGAAAACAAACTCACCATTATTATCCGTTTGTGTAGCTATGTTTAGTTCAACAATTTCTACTGTAGCAAAAGGAACTGGTTTATTCGCTTCGTCAACAATACGCCCCTTAACTGTAGAAGTTTGAGCTATACTTACTATCACCCCACCGATAGTAAATAAAAGTGTATTTATTAATTTCATTCTTAGTTATATTATTTAGACTCATTTAACTTGTGCAAAAGTAAATTGATTCTAAATAACAACCAAGTCTTATTAAGACTTTTTTTAAATAACAATTAAATTAAAGAGAGAAACATCTACTATATTTTAAATTAACCTCACTCAAACCCATACAAAACAAAGATTAAGTGTGGATTTGACAAAAGAAGTCAACTTTAAACTTCTAACAAAAAAACTTCTAACAAAAAGATTAACAACCCATTTTAGAAGCTTACCTATTTAAAACTGATACAAAATAGAACCCTTTTTAATCAATCCCATTCAGATACATTCAATTTTAATCCACAAATTTGCAGTTCTATATTAGTTCCTATTTCATTAGGAATCAAGAATCTTAATCCACTTAAGGATTATATCCCTTATCTTCTCACTTATCTCAATAAAAAACCACCTTATTAATCGCTTCTTTTATAGATATTATTAACTCCATTCATATGAATGTATACTGACAGCATTGTGAGAGCATAGTGACTCCATTAAAAAAGCTATTCTAATGGAGTCACTACGGACTCACTACGGACTCATTATGGACTCACCCGAACCAAAACTGCATAAAAATGCCTATTTCCGCCGATATTAACGTACAATGGTGATTATTTTAAAATTGACCTTGAAGATTGGCCAAAGAAAGCTGTTTAATATTGAAATTCAATGCTTTGAAAATATATGTATTAAAACCCAATGTTTTTTACTACACCCTTATTTTTTATTACCTGAATCCACAATCTATTACATTAAAAGAAATAAAAAGCATCTTCTATATGGTCAATATCAAAGGTATTTCCTTTTTTATGAATAGCTATGATATCTAATCGAACCTCTTCTGTACGATCAAACTCTTCCACATAACAATTAGTCGCTTTGATTAATTGCTTTCTTTTTCTAGCATTAACGGCATCCTGTGGAAGAATGAAATCCACTGAACTTCTAGTCTTCACCTCTACGATAACTAAAAGATTATTAAATAACGCTACGATGTCAATCTCTGCTTTATCTCCTTTATAATTTCGATGAAGAATTATATACCCAAGATCAATTAAGAACTGAACAGCTGCGTCTTCCCCTTCTTTACCCACATCTTGATTAATAGCCATATTATAAAAAGGTTAGTTTCGAATGATTCTGATTGACCTCTAATTTTACTTCTCTACCTAGGTTTAATGCTAAGTTTTCTTCACCATGCCCTGCAGGGAAATCAAAAAAGATAGGATAATCATATTCTGCTGTAATTGATAAGATAATTTGCTTTGCATCGTAACCAAACGGAATAGCATTATCATGCATATCTGTCATGCCACCCACAACCAAACCTACCAAACCACTTAATAATCCATTGCGTTTAAGATTATGAAGCATACGATCTAGATGATATAGATACTCATCAAGGTCCTCTATAAATAATATCTTACCTTCTGTGTTCATCGAAGATACAGATCCTAATAGACTATATAGAATAGATAAATTTCCTCCCACTAATTCACCTTGCCCTTGGCCAATCTTATTACTTATATCAGAATGAATAGTATAAGATATTTCTTGTCCAAACAATGCTCTATACAGTGAATCTCTAGAATCAACTAACGACTTCGCTACACTAAAAGCCATTATACCATGTATGGTTTCTACACCTAGATTATGAACGTGACTATGTAGAACCGTTACATCACTAAAACCAACAATCCACTTCGGATGATCAACAAAGCCTGTAAAATCAATATCATCAATAATACGCACTGTACCATATCCTCCTCTAGCACACCATATGGCTTTAATCTCAGGATCTCTCAGTTGTTTAGTAAAGTCATCAGCACGTTGCTGATCTGTTCCTCCTAGTTGATAATTATCTAAACCTATAGTATCGCCTAATACCACTTCTAATCCCCAAGAATTCATTAATTCGATAGCTAATTTCGCCTCCTCTTTATTAAACTTACGCGCTGTACAAACGATTGCTATTTTATCTCCTTTTTTTAAATAATTGGGTCTTATCATTATGTGTTGTTATTAGTATATTAACCTCTAGCAGTAACTCCTTTTTTCTGCAAATTACAAATTTAAAAATCAAAACTTAATTGAACAGCAATTGGCATTTTCTTTTCATCCGTATTTAAATTAGATAAAGACACACCTATCAATCTTACCGAGTCCTTTAGCTTCTCCTGATACAGCAATGCTTTTGCTAAATCAAATATAATTTCTTTATCAGAAACAAAATACGATACAGTAGTACTTCGCGTCTGTTGAACAAAATCAGAATACTTAATCTTCAATGTAATCGTTTTTCCAGCTATATTTTGTTTCTTAAGACGTAGGCTTAACTCTTCAACTAAAACATCTATTCTAGACTCTATATAAACCTCAGATGACAGGTTCTCATCAAATGTTCTTTCTGTTCCTACAGACTTAATTGTTCTATTGGGTCTGACAGGCGAATTGCTAATTCCTCTTACCACATCATAATAAATCTTCCCTGACTTGCCAAAGTGTTCTGTCAAAAAATCTTCTGTCTTACCTTTTAAGTCAAGTCCTGTAAAAATACCCAAATGATACATCCTATCAGCTGTCTTCTTTCCAATACCAAAGAACTTCTTTATTTCTAAACGCTCTAGAAACTCAACCATCTCATGGGGTTCGATTGTTTTCTGTCCATTGGGTTTATTGTAATCACTTGCTATTTTGGCTAGAAACTTATTAACAGAGATACCTGCAGAAGCAGTAAGCCCTGTTCGTTCGAATATCTTCATTCTAATCTCATGTGCGATCAAGGTTGCACTAGGACAGCCTATCTTATTCTCCGTTACATCTAAGAATGCTTCATCTAATGCCAATGGTTCTACTAGATCCGTATATTCATAGAATACTGATCTTATTATCCTAGAGATTTCTTTATATCGCTCAAACCTTGGTTTGACAAAAATTAAATGAGGGCAATTCTTTTTAGCCATCACTCCACTCATGGCACTGCGCACCCCGAACTTCCTTGCCTCATAGCTAGCCGCTGCAATAACCCCTCTCTCTTCACTTCCACCAACAGCCAAGGCCTTACCTCTTAATTCGGGAAAGTCTAATTGCTCTACCGATGCATAGAAAGCATCCATATCGACATGTATTATCTTACGATTCATTAAATCAACTAATTGTGAAACTAAGTTATACCAAAAAGGGCAAATATTACTATTGCAAAAATAAACCACTATTTTTTAAACTTATTCCCAATAATGCTAATTGCTTTTTATAATTTTGTTGTACTATGAAAATAATAGGGGCTTTTGCACCCTTATTAACTAACTAAAAAAGAGCTATACATAATGAATGATTTTTTGGCGCAGGCATTTATCTTTCTCTTTGCTGCTGTTGTATGTGTCCTGATTTCAAAGAAATTAGGAATGGGTTCTGTATTAGGATACTTGTTTGCAGGTGTACTGATTGGACCTTTTGTATTAAAATTTGTGGGTAATGATAGTGCAGATATTATGCACGCTACTGAGTTTGGAGTAGTTATGATGTTATTCCTTGTAGGGCTAGAACTGGACCCTAAAGAATTCTGGAAAATTAAAAATGAGATAATTGGGCTTGGTACTGCTCAGGCTGTTGGTACTACAGCCATAGTAGCGACTATTGCACATTTCGGATTAGATATGAGCATAGGTACATCTCTAACGATGGGATTTGTAATCACGATGTCCTCAACAGCTATTATCTTACAAACGATATCCGAACGCGGACTAAACCAGTCTAACGCAGGTAAGTCTAGTTTCGCTGTTCTTCTATTTCAGGATATAATGGTTATCCCTATGATGGCTATTATTCCTCTTCTAGCTGTATCTACCAAAACACCTATTAGCACAGAAGCTCATAGCTGGCTAGATGGTGCACCTGTTTTTATGAAGACACTAGCTATTTTAGGAGCTATTTCGGTTATATTTTTAGTAGGAAATTACATTGTTAATCCTTTATTTAAATCTGTTGGTCGCCTTAAGATTAGAGAAATCTATACTGCATCTGCTTTACTTCTAGTCATTGGAGTTTCTTTATTAATGAAAATGGTAGGATTATCTCCTGCATTAGGAGCATTTATCGCAGGAGTTGTTTTAGCCAACAATCCCTATAAACATCAATTAGAAAGTGATATAGAACCCTTTAAGGCACTCCTCTTAGGAATATTTTTTATTGCGGTTGGTTCTACGATTAACTTCGGAATTATTAAGAACGAGCCTCTACTTATTTTGAGTTTATTAGTGGGGTCTATGGGAATAAAAGCACTGGTTTTACTTGCCATTGGGAAGTGGAAGAAGTTCCCTAAAGACCAGAATTTCTTATTTGCAATCTTACTTTCTCAAGTAGGAGAATTTGCCTTTGTAATCTTAGCTCTAGGAAAAACGATCAACTTAATTAACCAACAATGGTATGATTACTTGCTAGCGACAACAGCTTTATCAATGGTTGTAACTCCTATATTGTTATTATTAAATGAGAAGTGGATAGCACCATACCTTGGCTTGAGCCCTTCTACTAATGATAAACAGGAATATGATGATTTATCAGACATCACAGCTCACAAGAAGATTGTTATCGCAGGTTTTGGAGACTTCGGTAATACTATTGGGCGTTTGTTACAAGCGAATGAAGTGCCTATTTTAGTTCTAGACAACGACGCCGAACGTGTAGATCACTTACGTAAACTAGGATTTAATGTATACTACGGAGATGCTACTTCAATAAACATATTGAAATCTATAGGTGTAGACAAAGCTGATTATGTTATTGCTGCAATGGATCCTCCAGAATTAAACCAACAGCTAGTAGCTGTCTTGCGTAAACACTTCCCTAATGTAGAGGTAATCGTAAGGGCCAAAAACCGTAAGAATGCTTATGAATATTTACAAGATGGACTTACTGAAGTATATAGAGAAACATTCTTCTCTGCTGTTTATGTAGGTGGTGTAATGCTTGAGAAACTAGGGTTTAGTCATGAAGAAGCAACTTTACAAAGTGAATTATTCATTAATAGTGATAGAGCCTCTCTGCGTAAATTAGCTAGGAACATACATAACCTAGAAGATTATATCAACGTTTCTAGACTTGAGTTTGCAGAACAATCTAATATGATGAAAGACAACCTACAAAACACAAGAAGAAATAAACAACAAACAGAAAAAGTTTCTGACAAAGAAGAAGTAGATACAACTCCTTCTAACTA
>JBOFGJ010000550.1:0-1166 GCA_051649065.1 Flavobacterium sp.
AATGATATTCTTTATCTTGCTCGCTAACAGAATCAATAAAGCGCTGTTGATTCTTGCTGATTTCATCTAGGGGATGTTTAACTACTATCATTATTTAAAATACAAAATTAAACCCTCCTCTTTTTCTATCCTTTTTTAAGTTTTCCTCTTGTTTAGTAATGATATGAAGTAAATATTTTTCATATTGTTCATACATAAAGTCATTAAAAAACTTCTTATTTCCTGTTTCATCTGTACTCCTTAATGCTTGAATATACTCTTCCTTATCTTGGCTATTTACGATAGCCATTGGCAAATTATAATACACTTGAATATAGTTCATCATCAATCGACTGGTTCGCCCATTACCATTACCAAAAGGATGGATTGCAACTAAATTATAATGCATGTCAAATGCCAAATCTGTTGCTTCTTTTACACTTAGATTATCAGTCATCCTTTCATTAACAATAGCTACTAATTCCCTTGTTTTATCTTCTACCTTTTGGAAAGCTGGATAACTATCTCCTCTTCCATTTTGAACATTCCATTTGCGTATTACGCCCTTTGACAGGTCGAAAGTACCGAAAGCGTTATTCATAATCTCTCCAGTATTTTTTAATACCAGGGCGTTCACGTTCTGAATAAGTTCTATTGTAATTTTTTTTCTATTCTTTGCTTGCTCGAGTACATACGATAATGCTAAGGCATGATCGGCCACCATATAGACATCTGACAAAGGACGTCCTTTAGGTGTCGAATAGTTATTTAATAATATTTCCGATTCTAGTTCTGTCAAAGTAGATCCTTCCAATTTAGTTGAATGATGACTCACAGTAATCGCATTAAATTTGTCATAATCTACAATATCTGACAAATTCAATTCTTTATATTTCTCAATGATTTTTTCGATTGATTTCATAGCTATATCTTTACTGAAGTAAACCTATAAAAAATACAATTAAAAAAAGCCTAATAATAGGCTTTTTTTAATCTTGTGCTTTATTAAGATAATCTTCAATTAATTCTTTCTTTAACCTACTTTGATTATAGGTTCTTAATTCAACTATTACATTGTTTTTGGAACAATAATTATCACATAACAGAGTAACCACATCTACGAATAACTCCCCCTCAAGGTCAGCTACTTTTTTCTTTTCAAGAGAAACTTTTCCCGTATCTTTTAT
>JBOFGJ010000551.1:0-1658 GCA_051649065.1 Flavobacterium sp.
TTATCCCATTTCTTACCACTTAAAGCAGCTTGTTCTTTTAGAGAACCAATCTCAACTTTGTTATCGTTGTTCTCTAATATTTGAATAATGATTTTTTCTTCATCTGTTAATTCTACTGAAGGAGCAGTCTTCTCTGGTCTCATTTGAGGGAAGAATAATACTTCTTGAATAGAAGGGTTGTTTGTTAAGAACATAATTAAACGATCCATACCTATACCCATTCCTGATGTAGGAGGCATTCCATATTCTAAAGAACGTAAGAAATCTTGGTCAATAAACATTGCTTCATCATCTCCTCGGTCAGCTAAAGCCATTTGAGCTTCAAAACGTTCTCTTTGGTCAATAGGGTCATTCAATTCAGAATACGCATTTGCAATCTCTTTACCACAAACCATTAATTCAAAACGCTCTGTCAATTCAGGATTGTCTCTATGAGCTTTAGTTAGTGGAGACATTTCTTTAGGATAGTCTGTAATGAATGTAGGTTGGATATAGTTTCCTTCACATTTCTCTCCGAATATCTCGTCGATAAGTTTTCCTTTACCCATTGTTTCATCTACAGGAATTCCCATACCTAAAGCTGCGACACGTATTTCTTCTTCTGTTTTACCAGTGATATCAAATCCAGTGAACTCTTTGATAGAGTCAGCCATAGTGATGCGTTTGAAAGGAGCTTTAAAGTTAATCTCATGCTCTCCGAAAGTAGCAGTAGCAGTACCATTAACTGCGATAGCACAGTGCTCTAATAGACGTTCTGTGAAGTCCATCATCCAGTTGTAATCTTTATAAGCTACATAGATTTCCATTACTGTAAACTCTGGATTATGTGTTCTGTCCATTCCTTCATTACGGAAGTTCTTAGCGAACTCATATACCCCGTCAAAACCACCAACGATTAGACGTTTTAAGTATAACTCATTAGCAATTCTCAAATATAATGGAATATCTAATGCATTGTGGTGAGTCATAAATGGACGAGCAGCAGCTCCACCAGGGATAGACTGTAATACAGGAGTTTCTACTTCCATATATCCCGAATCGTTAAAGAAGTTACGCATAGCTTGGTATAGCTTAGTACGTTTAATAAATGTTTCTTTGATAGCAGGATTAACTACTAAATCAACATAACGCATTCTGTAACGCAATTCTGGATCTGTAAAAGCATCAAACGTATTTCCTTCAGCATCTGTCTTAGGTAATGGAAGTGGACGTAATGACTTACTTAATAACTGTAAAGCTTTTACACGCACTGTTTTTTCTCCTACTTGTGTAGTGAATAATTCACCTTCTATACCTACGATATCACCTAGGTCAATAAGTTTTTTGTAAATCTCATTGTATAATGTTTTATCCTCGTCTGGACAAAGTTCATCTCTATTGATATATAACTGAATCTTCCCTTCGCTATCTTGAATAGTCGCAAAAGAAGCTTTTCCCTGTATTCTTGAAGACATTAATCTACCCGCAACGACAACCTTCTTACCTTCTTCGAAGTCGTTCTTTATCTGCTTCGACGTGTAGTCTACTGGAAATAGATTAGCAGGATAAGGATTCACACCAAGCTCTTGTAACTTGCTCAGTTTTTCTCTTCTGATGATTTCTTGTTCTGAAAGTTGCATAATAACTGTAAATTAATTTAAAAGGCAAATATAGTTAAT
>JBOFGJ010000552.1:0-3003 GCA_051649065.1 Flavobacterium sp.
TATTCTTACCTGTATCCACACCACCTAATGCTATTGTGTTTGGTACAGGACTGCTGAAACAGAAAGACTTTACCCTTGGAGGAATGTTCGGTGCTGTTTTAGGAACAACGATTATTATCTTATGGGTATTATTCTTACAATACTTCACAGGATTCTTCGAAAGTATATAAATATTGAAAAAGAATAAAAGGCGTGTTCAATTAGAACACGCCTTTTTGCTTAAAATAATCTATTTGTGTGAAATTAAATCCTCTCAGGAAAGTTGGTAATGATACCATCTACTTTCAATTCTTTTAGTGCTTTGATGTCACTAGGCTCATTTACAGTCCAAGGGTAAATCTTTAGATTAGCTTGTTTGATTTTGCTAACGTTCTCTGTATTTAGCTTTTTGAAGTATGGGTTGATAGCTACAGCTTTTACCTTATGTGCGAACTCTATAGCATCAGCAGGTTCTTTCTCTGTTAATACAGCGATATCTATAGCTTTATTTGCTTTGCGCATTAATTCTAACTCATCCCATCTAAAACTAGAGATAATGAAATTAGCATCTGTCCATCCTTTTTTCTTAAATACTTCTATTACTTTAGCTGTAGGTTCTGCTGTTTTAGCACCTTTTAGCTCTATATTTAATACAGCCTTTTTATCTATTGCTTTGATGATTTCCTCTAATGTAGGGATAAGGTACTTTTCATCGACTAGTAGCTTCTTTAATTCAGCCTTAGTATAGTCTTCTATTTTACCTTTACCATTCGTTTTGCGTTCTAAGTTGTCATCGTGGAACACCATAAGAGCACCATCTTTCACTGTGAATACATCTATCTCGATTACATCACATTTCATCTCTACAGCTTTCTTGATTGACTCTACTGTATTCTCTGTTATATGTCCCATAGCACCTCTGTGTCCTATGCGTAGTACGTTGTTATCTTGTGCAAATGTTATTGAGCTCATGGCTAAACATAGTATTAAGAGCCTTTTTTGAAATTTCATAATCATGTGTTTTAATATTGAAACAAATATGCGTGTTCTATATTATTCTAACTTTATCTAAAGATTATTGTAATGTAAAGATTAGTTGATCACACGATTACATACTTTATTAAACCCAGATTATGCATTAGCCAAATACTGCAAAGTAATTCTATTTCATATCTCTTTCATTTCTTCTAAAACCATACTAGAGCATGCTTTAATCAGTAATTCAGAGCTATTTTGCATAATTACTTTTCGTCTATATATCTATCGTATAATCTGGGTTAAACCCAGATTGAGCATTAGCCAAATACTGCAAAGTAATTCTACTTCATATCTCTTTCATTTCTTCTACAACCATACTAGAGTATGCTTTAATCAGTAATTCAGAGCTATTTTGCATAATTACTTTTCGTTTATATGTCTATCGCTTAATCTGGGTTAAAAATATGAAATCATTAAAAGCTATTCGATTAGTTATACAAATAAAGGTATAAAAAAAGCTGTTCAGAAATGAACAGCTTTAGTATGTTATTTTACTGGTGTACCGAATAAGTCAAATTCATAAGCACTATCAATGTGAATATCTGCAAACTCACCTATCTTAAGATAGTGTTGTGTAGCATCTATTCTCACTTCGTTATCTACATCTGGACTATCAAATTCTGTACGTCCGATAAACTCAGTTCCTTCTTTTCTATCAATTATACAACGCAATGTTTGCCCAACTTTCTCTTGGTTAAGGTCAAAAGATATTTGCGCTTGGATCTCCATGATTTCGTTAGCGCGTTGTTGTTTTACTTCTTCAGGAACATTGTCTTCTAAAGAATAAGCGTGTGTGTTCTCTTCGTGAGAGTAAGCAAAACATCCTAGACGTTCGAACTTCATCTCTTGTACCCAATCCTTCATAATTTGGAAATCCTCTTCAGTCTCTCCTGGGTAACCTACGATTAACGTAGTACGGATAGTCATTCCTGGTACAGCTTCTCTAAATTCTTTTAATAACTTAGTAGTCTTCGCTTGTGTAGTACCACGACGCATAGACTTTAAGATATTATCAGAGATATGTTGTAATGGAATATCTAAGTAATTACAGATCTTAGGTTCTTTCTTCATTAACTCTAATACATCCATAGGGAATCCTGTAGGGAATGCATAGTGAAGACGAATCCATTCGATACCTTCTACTTTAGCAAGGTTTTCTAGTAACTCTGCCAAGTTTCTCTTTTTGTATAAATCTAATCCGTAGTAAGTCAAATCTTGTGCGATCAAGATTAATTCCTTCACTCCGTTTTTAGCTAATCCTTCTGCTTCTTTTACTAACTTTTCAATAGGTTGAGATACGTGAGCTCCTCTCATTAAAGGAATAGCACAAAAACTACAAGGACGATCACATCCTTCAGCGATCTTAAGGTAAGCGTAGTTCTTAGGAGTAGTCGTCAGACGCTCTCCTAATAATTCGTGTTTATAGTCAGCACCTAATGCTTTTAATAATAAAGGCAAATCAGTAGTACCGAAATATTGGTCTACATTAGGGATTTCAGCTTCTAAATCAGGTCTATATCGCTCAGATAAACATCCAGTAACGAAGACTTTGTCAACAATACCTTCTTCTTTTTTCTCTACGTATTCAAGGATAGTGTTTACAGACTCTGCTTTTGCATTATTGATAAAACCACAAGTATTGATAACTACAATATTCGCTTCATCAGTAGCCGCTTCGTGTGTTACATCTTTTCCGCTCGCTTTTAATTGTCCCATTAAGACTTCACTATCGTAAACGTTCTTAGAACAACCTAAAGTAATTACGTTGATTTTATTCTTTTTTAAAGTTTTGGTTCTCATTGATTTAAAAAAATTGGACTGCAAAATTACATCTTTTTTAGCTACAAAGCATATCCTTTAGTATAATTATGTGAATCACAGTGTCTAATTATAAGCGTTCTGTTTTAATGAATGCCTAAAAGAATCACCTGCAAACAAAAAAGTAGAGCTTTTTTTTATTTTTGGGGTATAAGGGAATTTATATGA
>JBOFGJ010000553.1:0-6180 GCA_051649065.1 Flavobacterium sp.
TGATAAATTAGAAGTTTTCTTAAATAATCCCTACTAACAATCTTTACACAAAAATAACTAAAAAGCGAAATTTAACAATATTTAAACAAAAACGAACCAATAAAATAAAAATATCTAGCTCAAAAACAGATATTTGATACTCATAAGACAATCTGTAATTATTTTATTTTTCAATAAATTTCTTCAGAATCCTATCAAGAATTAAAAACAAAAAAAATCTTATTTCATATTTATTCGAGAGATTTCTATAACCTCCCCTCCTAAAGATTAGAAATATTATCATAGCGCGTGCTTAATTCTCAATTATCATGACCAATAGTGATATTACATATAATGTAATCAGTCACTATCAAAGATTTCTACAATTCAAATTACTTCTTAAGGCATTATAATCAAAATTACTAGTCTTAATCAGACACTTCAACATTAAATCGCGAAGCATTCTTTTACAATCTATCACTTCATTTGTTATAAAAAACACAACTTTATTCTCTTTTATTACATCTTTTAACCCTGATTAAGCATTAGCCAAATACTGTAAAGTATTTCTACTTCATTTCTCTTTCATTTCTTCTAAAACCACACTAGAGTATGCTTTAATCAGTAATTCAGAGCTATTTTGTATAATTACTTTTCGTTTATATGTCTATCGCTTAATCTGGGTTAAATACAAGAAAAAAGCAGTTGATTATAGCTAAATATTAGATTTATAGTGATTAAGTATGGAATCAAAAAAAACATAAACATTTTTATCTGTTAGTCTTTAACAAAAGTGTTATTCTTACCTATATAATTACTTAGATTCATAAACTACAGAAGAATTCAACGCTATAATCAAGCACTTCACGCTTAGCAATAAAAAGAGTCCTAATAATCATAACACTATTAGGACTCCTTTTCTTTAACCCAAAATAAGATATAATGGTTTATAGCGCAAACTCTTTTTTAGCCTTCATAGGCTTTAAGCCAAGATTTTTAAGTAATAATTGATCAGCTGATAGACTAGGATTTGGTGTCACTAATAATGTCTCATTGTCACCAGAGAACATAGAGTTAGCCCCAGCCATAAAGCACATCGCTTGCTCATATTCAGACATTTCTACACGACCTGCACTAAGTCTAACCATCGTTTTAGGCATTACAATACGGGCTGTAGCAATCATTCTAATCATATCCCAAGTATCTACTTTAGGCATATCCTCCATAGGTGTTCCCTTTACACGTACAAGTGCATTAATAGGCACAGACTCTGGGTGCTTCTCCATCGTCGATAGCGTATGTAGCATAGATATTCTATCCTCATCTTTCTCACCTAATCCTATAATACCACCTGAACACACAGTAATCCCAGCTTTGCGGACATTATCTATTGTATTGATTCTATTAGAGAATTTACGTGTTGAAATTACATTGTCATAATGATCTTCCGAAGTATCTAGATTGTGGTTATAAGCATATAATCCAGCCTCTTGTAATCGCTGTGCCTGATCTTCTGTCAACATACCTAAAGTGCAACACACCTCTAATCCCATCTCATTAACCCCTTTAACCATATCTATTACCTTATCAAAGTCTCGATTATCACGTACTTCTCTCCAGGCGGCGGCCATACAGAAGCGAGATGAACCACTATCTTTAGCCTTCTGTGCAGTATCTAATACTTTCTGTAAGGGTAGAAGACTTTGTACCTTTATATCTGTATGATATCTAGCAGCCTGTCCACAGTATGAACAGTCTTCTGTACATCCACCTGTCTTAATTGATAACAACGTACTAACTTGCACTTCGTTAGGGTTGTGATATTCACGGTGTACTATAGAAGCTTGATAAATTAATTCTAATAAAGGAGTGTCATATACCTTTTGTATTTCTTGCTTTGTCCAGTCGTGTCTAATGTTCATATTATTTGTTGTTAGTTTTTTATTACACGTCCAAAAATAAAGGGAATGTCACAGAGCGTGATAGTCCACTTTTATATTCACACCTCATCCGCTTTAACAATACACTTAAACAGTTCTGCTAAGAAGAAAAGAAGTAATACACTTTCAGTATATATTAAGATTCTTTAAAAATAATTCAACTTTACTCGCTAATTACAGAATATTACTCAACGCATTATAATTCAAATACTTATCGCTTTTCACTTACAAAACGCGACTATATAAGATCAAAGTATATTGCAATTCTTTAAGTTTATTTAAACTAAAACTTACTTACAACCAATAATTATCATATTTATAATTAATTTAATATATTAACCACAATAACACATTAATTTTGTGGTTATATGAAGTAACAACAATATTTATATCAATTATATAATTTAGTTTAAATTAGAAAATGTCAACAAATTCATCTTTTTTCACTCCTTATAAGTACTTGCTTAGCTTGTATCTTGTGCTTAATATTCTACTTAGAATAGTCCTAATTAACCACCCCATAACAAGTTCTAGTTTTAGTGTAGGAGAACTGCTTTTAATATTCTCATTAGGTTTATTACGAGATGCAGTTATATTCACTTTAGCCTTCTCTATATTTTGGCTATACTTTATATTCATATCTGATGAAAAGTATAAGAAACCATATGGCTATATTATTTTTGGATTATTAGTTGGATTGTGGGGATGGGTTACATTTGGCAAAACGATCTTCAATGAATACGGAGGAGTATTACCCGAAATAGCAATAACATTCTTATCTATAAAGACTGCTTTATTTGGACTATGCTTATTCTTACCAACTAAAAGAATCTTTATAAGAAGGTTTAACTATGTCTTCGTGTTATTCCTATTCATTCTTATCTTAGTTCAGAATACCATAAGTGAATTCTTTTTTTGGAATGAGTTTGGGGTTAGATATAACTTTATTGCAGTAGATTACCTTGTTTATACTAATGAAGTAATTGGTAATATAATGGAATCGTATCCTGTAGTTCCTTTGTTTATCGGTATTGGAGCGATTACACTAGTCACAACCTATTTTACCTATAAAAAAACTGCACAAGTAGTCAAACACATCGTTCCTTTAAGAAATAAAGTTATATTCAGTATTTGTTACCTAATTATGTTCGCTTTTTCACTAGCGTTAGCAAATAAGATTATGAATCCGATTAATACGGATAATATATTCAGTGAAGAACTAGAGAGCAATGGAGTGTATAAATTCTATCAAGCGTTTAACAATAGCGTGATTGATTATATGAAATTTTACAAAACACTTCCTCAAGAAGAAATAACAAAAAATATAAAACAATTCTACACTGATTATAACGGCGAGGAGTCTTTATTAAGAACTATACAATCAGATAGCGCAACTACTAAGAAAAATGTAGTACTGATCAGTATAGAAAGTCTTAGTGCAGACTTTATGGAGTTTTATGGGAATGATAAAAAACTTACGCCGTTCTTAGATAGTTTAGCTAAGAAGAGTGTCTTCTTTACTACTACATATGCTACGGGTAATAGAACTGTACGTGGATTAGAAGCCATCACAATGTGTATCCCTCCTTCTCCTGGGGAGAGTGTGGTAAAACGTCAAGATAATAAAGACAAGTTTACAACAGGTGCTATATTTGCCCAAAATGGATACGCTGTTAAGTATTTATATGGAGGAGATGCTTACTTTGATAATATGCAAGACTTTTTCGGTGGTAATGGATATGATATCGTAGATAAAGCAAGCTTCAAGCCTAATCAGATTACGTTTCAAAATATATGGGGAGTAGCGGATGGAGATATGGCTAATAAAGCGATAGAGGTAATGAATGAAGAGTTCAAGACTGGACAACCTTTCTTTAACCACATTATGACTGTAAGTAATCACCGTCCTTTTACCTATCCTAATGGAGTGATAAAAGACAATGATTTAGATAGTAGTAGAGATAAAGGAGTAAGATATACAGATTATGCTATCAAACAGTTCTTCGAATTAGCAAAGAAACAACCGTGGTATGACAATACTATATTTGTCATCCTTTCAGATCACTGTGCTTCTAGTGCAGGTAAGACACAATTACCGTTGGATAAATACAGAATCCCAGCGATGATCTATGCTCCAAAGGATTTAGCTCCACAACAGTTTGATAAAATGATCTCTCAGATAGATGTACTTCCTACTTTATTAGGAATTCTAAACATCAACTATAACTCTAAGTTCTTCGGTACAGATGTATTAAAAGAATCTTATGTGCCTAGAGCATTTATCGCTACATATCAAGATTTAGGATTTATAAGAGATAATACATTGACAATCTTAAGCCCTAATCAAAAGGTAAAACAATACTCTTTTGAAGGAAATAAGATAAATGAAGTACTCACTCCTATCAATGAAATTAGCGTGCCAAATCAAAAATATGTAGACGAAGCTGTATCATTCTATCAGTTCACTGCAGAACAATTACAAAACAAAAAATATAATAAATAAAAAAACGGGAGAGTAAGACTAATCTTACTCTCCCGTTATAATTTAAACACACTTAACACACGTATTTATTATCTAAAATATAATAACACTCTTCTTTAAGAAGTAATAAACTTGTCTTTTAGGTCTCTAATACTCCCTTATAGAGATTATAAAACCAGTCAATCCTATATCAGATTACACTTATTCACAGATCTAAATCTGAAACAAAAAGACAAAAAACGGGAGAGTACCACTTACCTTACTCTCCCGTTTTTGTTTTAAAAAACACTTATCACTTTGAAATATAATTGAAAAAAACTTATCAAATTTAATTAAAGAAGACACCAGCACAGTATTCTTCTTAATCTTAGCATAAAACTCCTTAAATCATTTAGACTTAAAAGTTTTAATACTTAATTTTGATACTGCAAAAATCACTAATATTGCATAATCCACATAGGACATTTGTCCCTAAGGCTATAAAAAAATGTTAAGAATAAATATTGACTTTCTATCCTATATCGAATCATTAGCACAAACAGATGTGTTCAATGATAAAATCTTATTGCACTCTTATAAACCAAAAGAGATGTTACTTCATCAAGGCGATCCTGTTACTAAGGTTATCGTCATCAAGGAAGGTATCACTAAATGCTTTATCACTGAAGAAAATGGAAAGGAATATATCCCAGAGTTCTTAAGTACTGGTGAGATAATGGGCGAAATAGAATACATCGGTAAGAAAAACTGCCTATGTTCAGTAGAAGCAATCACTCCTGTGAATGCCTATATTATACCTCTATCTGTATTTGAGCATTTGCTGAAGACAGATATTACATTTAATAACACACTACTTGAAGTAGAGGCATTAAGAGTATACCACACAAGTGAGAGAGCATCGTTTCAACAGCTGTATACTGTAGAATACGCACTAGAAAAACTACTCGAACTACAAGAAAAAGAACAGGTACATATCTCTAAAGAAGATATGGCATCCTACTTAGGTATTACTACTCGTACACTGAATAGAGCACTTAAAAAAGTACAAGAAGATGAATAAGGCTTCACTGATAACAAAATCAGGAACTATATAGTAGAAATTAGTTCTACTATATAGTTCCTGATTTTTATTTATATACTCTTCTCTTTTACTATTGATGCTGCATTACATCCACTGAAGATTAGTTGATTCTACTCGGTATAACCATTCATCTCTAAGACGAACTAATTCACTATACTGTGTAGTACTAAAACTGACTATACCTCCAGCTGTATAGATGTGCATACTACCTACATCTGCTGACTCTTGCCACCATAGTTGTGACAATACTATCTTCTGTATCTTATGAGGCTCTAAATAGGTGTAGGATAGATCCCATATCCCCTTACGCATCACAATAAAAGAATCACTCACATATAACCTACCTACTTTATACAGTCTATACAAAGCTAAAATCATCACTATCGTATAACTACAAGTGATAAGAAAAAACGTATTTAGTGCTAACTCAGTTCTGAAGATTAAAGTGAAGATAGCTAAAGGTATCCCTATCAATAGAAAAATTCTAAACCCTAAGTATCTATAATTATACTTTAATACTGTGTGATAGTCTACTTTATGAGGTGCCATTAATAAGTTTAACAGCGCTTCTTTCTCCTCAAAAGAACATCCAGGTATCTGTAATCCGGATTTCTTATTGGTATTATCCTCTCCTGCTACTTGGCTAATCTTCAATGAACATATATCAAATATCTTCTGAAAATAGTTTTGTTCTACCT
>JBOFGJ010000554.1:0-2813 GCA_051649065.1 Flavobacterium sp.
GTTGTTTTAGCGTTTTACCATATAAGTCTGCTACCCCATACTCTGTGACGATATACTGCGCATGAGCACGTGTAGTCACTACTCCAGCCCCTTGTTTTAAGAATGGAACGATACGGTTATGTCCTTTATTGCTGGTAGATGATAACGCAATAATCGCCTTACCTCCTTTACTCAATGAAGCCCCGCGCACGAAATCCATCTGTCCTCCTACACCTGAATACATGTGTACTCCTAGTGAATCTGCACATATCTGCCCTGTCAAATCAACTTCTAACGCTGAGTTAATAGCGACTACTTTAGGATTCTGACGGATAATAGACGTATCGTTTACATAACTTGATTCTTTCATTACGATAAACGGATTGTTATCCACGAACTTATACAGACGCTCAGATCCGATTAAGAATGTTGCTAACGCTCTCCCCTTTGCTATCGTTTTTTTAGAACAATCTATCACTCCACTCTCTATTAAATCAATCACACCATCAGAGAACATCTCCGTGTGCAGTCCTAAGTTTTTATGATTTTGAAGTCTTGATAACACTGCATTTGGTATAGAACCTATTCCCATCTGTAACGTACTCTCATCCTCTATTAGATTAGCTACATAATCTCCTATCTTCGCTTCTGTAGCTGATATCTCTACTTGCTTTTGTGCATAAATAGGACAGTGATGTTCTACCGCCATATCTATTTTAGAAATATGTAATACACTATCCCCAAAAGTACGAGGCATGAAGTTATTAATCTGTGCAATAGTTATCTGAGCACACTCCATAGCAGCTACTGTCGCTTCTACAGAAGTTCCTAAAGAACAGAACCCATGCTCATCAGGAGGTGATACCTGAATAAGAACCACATTTACTTTAACCGCTCCTTTTCTAAACAGATTAGGCACCTCACTTAAGAATACGGGTGTATATGACCCGTTACCCGCCGCTATAGTATGGCGAACATTCTTACCAATAAAGAAAGAATTAACGTGAAAACTACCCGCTAAAGCAGGATCTGCATAAGGAGCAGCTCCCTCAGTATGGATGTGACAGAACTCTACGTTGCGCAGTTCTTCTGCTCTATCGCTAATCGCTTTAGTTAATATATTAGGAGTGGCAGCTGCCGCATGTACATAAATACGGTCTCCCGATTTTACCACTTTTGCAGCTTCTGCAGCTGATACATATCTCATATTTAAAGTATTTGGAAATGACTAAACACCTAGGGTGTCTTTTCTATTAATAACAGTTCCAAATTACGTAATTTTCCACGACTATTCTACTGATTAATATCAGCAAAGCATCATTACACAACATTTTTAGTAGAAATATAAAAATGTATTACTAAATGCCAAATAAACACAAAGAGGAATGAAAATCATATTATCATTTTTAGCAAATACACTATCTTTCACCTTTTTAAACAAACCAACATAGCTAAAATCGCCTATTGCTCTTAGTCCAAACAATATTCCCATCGCTAAGTAAGCCCAATGATAACCTATAAATGAAACACCGCTAAACAAAGCAAATACCCCTAACCCACTTGCTACAACTAATGTTCCTATTGGTTTGGGATGAAGTTTAAGCTCCCCATCTTTAGTAGGTAGAGTTCCCGCTTTTAACCTCATTCCGCCAAATGCCCAATAAATGTGTATTCCTGATAGAAATGAAAATATAAGTACATTGGCTATCTTAATAATTACAACTAAATTCATCGTGTTAATGTTTTTGAATAAAGCAAAACTACGCTGGTAATACCACTAAAACATTCACTTAAGTTAACGTTACTTTTCGTTTAACCTCTTGCGAATGCGTGATAAAGACTGAGGCTTCACCCCGATATAACTTGCGATATGCTTCTGTGGAATATGATTAAACACCTCAGGAGAAGTATTTACTAGTTGTAGATAACGCTGTTCAGGTGTTAGAAACAAGAGAAAATCAATGCGTTTCTTCGCTTCTAAAAAGATTTGGTCTGCCATTAATCTCCCTAATCGCTGCCCTTCTAAAGAAGCCTCATAATACTCAAACAAATCAACCTTTCTGATTAACTCTACCTCTGTCTCCTCTACTGCCACGATGATTAACTGAGAAGGCGTATTAGTAAGAAGCCCCTCATAATTCGTAAACACATCATCACTGAGATAAAATGAAAAAGACACATCTCTCCCCTCTGCATCTATATAATACATACGCAAACAGCCTGTACGCACTAGCCCTACATAATCACAAACTTCACCAAGGCTTAGTATCTCCTCTCCTTTCTCTATTACTCTATGCAACACCTTAGGTTCCAAATCCTCTAATAATCGCGATACGAATTCATTGCTTTGCATAACTTCTTTTAATTTTGACGAAGATAAAACATTCCTTTTAGCAACAATTCACTTGTTCCCAAGTTCTTCCCAAGATTGCCTGTTTGTTCCCAACGAAGGCCTGTTTTGGAAACGAGAGTAAAATCTGACTAGAAGGGAAATAAAACAAGAGATATTTGGGGTAAATATTGTGAAAAATCAGTTATAATATCCATTTCTGACAGATATAAAAGCTTTAAAGTATGTATCACAACTCTCTCTATTAGAAGTAAATGATTGTTATTTCAGACAAATACCACATATTTGTTTGAAATAACAATCATTTTGACTGAAATATATAGTTCTCAAAAGTGGATATAATCTCATAGATTTGAATTGATTTCAAAGATAGCATGGGTATTAAGTGCTATTACATCAACAACACACATAATTTCACACTAACTACCTTATTATTAATTTAATTATCAATACATTTAGAATTCATATCAATGAATATGATAAG
>JBOFGJ010000555.1:0-1530 GCA_051649065.1 Flavobacterium sp.
GGTTTCTCTAGTTTATAAATTATTTGACGAACTTATAATATCTCGCTCCTAATAGATGTGGGATAGACGATTCGATATAGTCTAATACGAACTCATTAGAGGCTTTTCTAATTGCTGTTTTTTGTTCTTTTTTATGTAATGCAACATAGGTATTGAAGTCAATGGCTTCTGACTGTTTTAAAGTTTCGAAGATAGAAGTTTTTGGCAATCCTTCTTTCCAAGTACTTTGAACCTCAGCTTCGAATACTTTAGACTTAGACCCTGAACCATAAGCAATAAAGCCTAATGTGCTATCTGTTAAGTTTTCTTTGGTACTTGCGAAGTGTGTAAGAGTAGATAACAACCCTAAGAAGATAGAGCCAGTATAGATATTCCCTACATCACCTGAAGCGATTTCTGAAGGAGCGATTTTGCTATTTATGATTTGCATATACTCTTCTGATTTGGCAAAAGCTTTGATCTGGTCTTTAGCGTCATCAGCAGTTCTGTCTATTAAAGTAGGATTCTCTTGTAATACAATCTCGTGGAATGTTCTACGTCCTTGAAAACAATAAGGGAGGTGCATTAAAATCGCTTTCCAATCTTCATACACTTTCTTGTCTTGTTTGCTGTTTAATTCTTTAAAATGTGTGTAAGCTTCTGTAATTCTATTGATATAACATTCATTAGAATATTGTCCTTCAAATACAGGTTGATCCTTGTGAATAGAGATTTCTGTTTCCTCTATCCCATGCCAAGCTTCGTTGGTAGAGTTGCCTGTAATGGCTTGTTTTTCTATAGAATGGTATGGTTTAAAGAAGTCAAATACGCTCTCAGTAGCAACTCCTGTCTGACCTGTGAAAGCTATTACACGAGGGTTCGCAGTGATTAATAAAGCGATGGCACCTGCTCCTTGAGTATATTCTCCTGTAGAAGCAAGATCATACTTTGCATAATCAGTAGCGATAACAATCGCTTTTTTCGTAGGATTTGCTTTGATAAAGTCAATTGCGTTTTGCATAGCGTCAACTGCACCAATACAAGCAAAGGTATGGTCTATAGCATCACAGTTTCTGAAAGTCCCTTGACCATAGATTTGCTCTAAAAGACCTAGTGTATAAGAGGCAATAGGTTTAGAGTTGTCTAATCCACTCTCTGTACCTACGTAGATCTTAGCGATATCTTGGGGTAATATAGAAGGGTTGTCTTGAAGTAAGCTATAAGTGGCATTAGCAGCCATCGTGATGACATCTTGATAGGTATCTAATAGCGCCATCTTCTGTAATCCTAGTCCCTTAGTCAGTTTTAAAGGTTCGATATTACGTGCTATGGCTAATGTATCTATAGGAAGGTGAATTTTAGGGATAAAGTATGCTAAACTATCTATTCCGACTTTCATTTTAATCTAGTATTTAAGTGAACCGTAAAATTACAGGCATTTGCAATAAATAACTAGATAAAATGAATAAAAAATGTAAGATAATAAGAGGTTGTTGGTTGGAAGTTGATGATTTGTTGTTTCTAATTGATCACATTGTAATATATTTACTA
>JBOFGJ010000556.1:0-2082 GCA_051649065.1 Flavobacterium sp.
AAATTGCGTCAAAATAGTTCATATACCACCATTATTTCATTAGTGGCAGGAATATTCTTGTTCTGTGCCGTATTTGTTGTCCCATCGGTTGTCTCTAATCTATTTGCGAGTAATGATCCAGGAGTGGTAATTATAGATATTCCTGTAGAGCCAACACTTCTAGAGGATGAAGTATTTACTCCTAAAGAGGAGCCAGAGGTAGAATTACCAGAGGTTAAAGTAGAGACTGCTCTATCTAGAGACGATGTAGTGAAGTACACTGAACTTGATCCTGCTAAAGTAAACGAAATTACAGAAGAGCCACCTACTACAGAAGATTTAGCGAATGCGAATCCAGGTTCAGAGACTATAAAAGGAAGCGACGAGGGAACGATTATTATAGATGAGAAACCTGTCGAAAAACCAGAAGATGTCGTTAAGCCTGAAACATCAGGAGGTCCAGCTGTTAATGATAATAAAGTGTATTTAGGTGTTTCGCATAAAGCAGAGCCTTATGGTTCGATGGGGAAATTCAATAGCGAATTTGTCTCTAAATTTAGAACGCCAGATATAGATGCTGGAACCAAAGAGATTAAAGTAATTATGTCATTTATCGTAGAAAAAGATGGTAGTTTGACAGATATTAAAGTGTTGAGAGACCCAGGTTTTGGAGCAAGTAAAGAGGCTATCCGTGTATTAAAAACGATGTCTAAGTGGAAACCTGCGATGAACAACGATAAGCCTGTACGTTCTCAGTTTACACTGCCTATCACCATTAGAGTACATTAAATTTGTTTAAATTGTTTTATATTAATCAAGCAGTGTCTGTAGCGGATACTGCTTTTTTTGTGTAGATATTTGATTTGTATTAGTACATTAAACTCAGATTAAGCATTAGTCAAATACTGCAAAGTATTTCTACTTCATATCTCTTTCCTTTCTTCTAAAACCATACTACAGCATGCTTTTAGAATAAATTCAGAGCTATTTTGTATAATTACTTGTTTATATGTCTATCGCTTAATCTGGTTAAAAACACTATATTTTTAATAATGAGCGGCATGTTATATTATCTAATATTTTTTGTGGTAGTCATTCTTATTGGAATGAATAAGAAATGGAGTTTAAAGACTAAAGTGATTGCGATAGTGTCATTTATAGCGGTATATATAGTGTTTTTTCTGAGTCTATTAGCTTATACATTTGATAGGGATAGGCGTCATCCTGAGCCACCTGCTTTAGATGAATATAATAGGGAGGTTGACTATAGAGATCAACACAATAAAGTGATGCCTAAAGAAGAAGTCGATGTGACATACTCTGGTACAGATACCAATAAAGAGGCCTCTATTAATAGTAATATTGGAGAGAGAATATACGGAGACTTTAATGGTGATGGGAAGTACGAGTACGCCTATCGCAAACTCGTAAAAGAAGGAAGTGGTGGTAGTCGTGTGGATGGTGGAGTTCCTGAGGAATATGAAATACAGTTTAGTGATAGTACTATACAGCCTATACCTGTGGGGTGCTGTTGGTTTACACTTATAAATAAGGGAGATTTAGATAATGATGGTGCTGATGAGATAATTATTGTTCAAGACCCTCATAATGGTTGCCATGGGAGGGTACAAACTTATACTATTAAGAATAATAAGAGTAGCTATCTGTTTGAGCCTTTCTATTTGTTTATATGTGATGGCGTAAGCGATGAAGATATGCTTGGATTGATTGTAAAAGAGAATTATACAGTTTATTATTATGAAGTTGATTTAAACACACAAAAAAGAATAAAGAAGAAAGCAGTTTTTATTGAGTAAGATACCAACTAGTTTCTTTAAAGGATACTGCTTTTTTATACAAAAGATTGTCGTTTCTAAAACGAGTAAGTTGTTCTTTGATAATAGGTTATCTCAAGTGCTGATTAACGCTGTGATAAAATAGATAACTCTTGTATTTGCTGAGTTGATTCAGTGGTGTATCTTTGTGGCATTATAATAAAATACACTTGGTTTAAGGTATAGTGGATTCTTGATGTAGGACTAGTAAGTAGATATATTGTACTGCTTTGATTTAGTAGTGTTTGGTATATGTAAGGAGCTTAGA
>JBOFGJ010000557.1:0-1720 GCA_051649065.1 Flavobacterium sp.
AAATCCTGCTAAGTGTAATTTTTTCTTCATTTACGATACTACTTGTTTGATTGATTGTGTCAAAACTATTTCACTAGTATTACCTATTGATTTTGAGTACGTAAATAAATCGTCATTAATAAAGCACAAAACGCGAACATTCTTTAACGGGAAGTTAACAGACTGTAATCTTATGACTACAGCCTGTCTTTCTCTGCCATATCAATTTCTTTACTGCTGTATTTTGCCTTTTGGTTTCCAAAATTATACTTTACAGAAATAGCAAATCCTTGTGTATCGCTATAGTCTTTAAAGTAATTGTTTTGGTTGGCATAATTGGTACTGATAATCTGTCTATCACTTCCGAATATATTATACACATATAGGTTAGCTGATATTTTCTTTTGTAAAAAATCTCTACTCATAATAAAGTCTGTACGTTGGTAACTACTGATTCTAAAAGTACCCTGTACACTAGGAGTATAAAAGTTATAAGTAAGCATTGCTTTCCAGTTGCTATTCTTATCAATATCTACAGATGTGTTTAAACGTCCACCAAAAATAAATGCATCATTCTTATATAGCTTCTTATCTATACCAAAATAATAATCCTCCTGTTGCTGTAGATATAGATATGAACTCGCAGACCACATAGGTAAAATCTGATAAGAATAATTCACAATCATTCCTGCCAATTGTCTCTTATCAATATTTGTATAATGATAGATAAGTGTATTCGTGTTATCTTCTTGATAAGATATCTCCATCGATGGATCTACTTCTCTGTTGTAAAACAGTTCAACATTTAGTTCTTTAAAATTATACGTCAAACTGAAATTATGGCTGATAGAAGGCTTCAAATCTGGATCTCCTTGAAAATAAGAGAATAAACTATAATAGCTCTTCGCAGGATTCATCCAAGAATAAGAAGGTCTATCTATACGCTTGCTATAAGCGAAACTCAATTGCTGATCTTCTGTTACATCATACTTCACATAGGCTGTAGGAAACAGCTTAAAGTAAGACTGTGTATTATTCTCTCCGTTACTCTTAGTCTGAATACCTGTGTACTCACCTCTCAACCCTCCTTTTACTTGCCACTTATCCCAATTCTTAGTAAAGGATGTATAACCTGCCCAATTGATTTCTTGGTAATCAAAAATATTACTCTTGTCTTTATTCAATCCGTCTGGTTTATAATCAAAAAAGTCTAAACCATACTGTGCTTTCACGATACTATACTTCCCTCCAACTTCCCATTTAATTGTTTCCTTATCTACACTATAGTCTAGACCAGAAACTGCTAATCGAGTGTGTTGATTATTTTCTGTTGCAAAAAAGCGTTCTTCTTTAGGTTTTCCCTTAAAATTAAGATGAGTCAATACATCCTGATTATCCTCTTGATCTTCATATGTAAAATAAGATGACCATAATAATTTCTTGTCTGTACTAAACTTCTTATCTAACATCAGATACCCTGTATAAGTTTCCATATTAGCACGCTTCTTATTAAAAGTAGTATAATTAGACTCTACATTATTATCCTTGTTATAGATTAGAGTTGGTATCACAAAGTCTCCTTTGGTTTGCTCATTGATATATCCATTCCCTCCTACCGTTAAGGTAAGTGTACTATCTATCTTCACGTCTAACTCTGACTGAAAACTATGTCTTCCTCTGTATTTATTGATACGTGTTAGATCTGTACTCCATCGCTCTCCATTTTCATAAATTACATTAT
>JBOFGJ010000558.1:0-14967 GCA_051649065.1 Flavobacterium sp.
ATCATCACATTGTACTGTAAGGCTTCTAGCAAATTACCATGTAATAACGCATGAAGAGCCCGCTGTCCTCCACAGCCTGGACATAACCATCCTGTATCTTTATAGAACGTACAAGACAATCCCTCATTATTATTGCTTCCAAAAAAATGATAGTAATAAAACAATCCTACTAATGGAACAACTAAAAACAGCAGCCTAAGTAACCATTTCTTCATTATATTCTACTACATACCTTGAGCAGCTTTGACTTGATCCATAATATTTTGGATATAAGCATCCATTCCGCCTGCAGTCATAATTGTATAGACTGTATAGATTATTGTCACAACAAATAATCCTAATGCAATCAAAGCTAACATTTTAGCGTTTTTAGCAGATTTAACAGCTGCGTCATAATCTCCTGTATTATACTTACTAGTAGATTGACTTGACATTACGATTGCAATAATACCTAAAACAAGTCCAATACACCAAATAGAGCACATCCCTAATACCGTAGCAGTAATAGATAACCCCATATAGTTATTAGGCTTTTCGCGCATTTCTTGCGGTTGATTTTCAAATTGATTAAATTCCATAATATTTCTTTTTAAGGCGCAAGATAATTATTTTTTTTAACATTAATGTAACAAAATAAGATACAATTAAAAACCTTATTGCAATCAGATAGACTTATACTTAGAAGCAAAAAAAGAGAGGAACAAGTCCTCTCTTTTCTGATATCTATATAAATAATACTATTTTACAAACTTGCTAACAAATTGTTCTAATGCATCTCCATATTGATCTTGAGCTTCTGCAAGAATATTATCAACCGCTTCTATTGTAAGAATAGGTTTTAACTTCGCCTCTGTACGAAGCCAATCTAAATACTCTTTATTAAACTCTGATGCTTCAAACTCACCTTCCTCTATTAACTCAACTAAATCAGGAAAGTAAAACTCATCCATAAATACCATAGGTTCTACATCATAAGCAGCTATCTGTAATAATTCTTTCACATTTTTTGAAACGACAAAAGCTCCTCCTTCATCTCCAAAAACTACAACTGGGCAATTACTTAAATCTTTGTTCTGTTTATCCTGTACCCAAAAAGCATAAATACTACCTGTACTGTTTGCTTCAGCAAAAGGGACAAATGAATTAACAAACTCTTCTTCTTCCGAAATAGATTCTATAATACCTGGATCTTCATCTATTAAATAAATAGCATTCGAATAATAAGATGGTACTGTCTCAGATACTTGTAGTTCTAAAAGACTCTTAATTTCACTAGGTACTTTATTCCCTTTAAATAATGCAGTAAATTCTTCTTTTACCATTGTGATGTCATTTTCGCCTATTATCAGGCTTACGGATTTTAAAAAATTAAACTAATGTAATACTCTATTTCTTTATTCTGAATCACAGTATTACTTTGATACAATAAAGATAAAATATTTTTTTAATGAAAATCATATTTTAAAAACAATCTTATACTTTTTTTTAAAGTTTTATATTGCTGTAATATTTAATTCATCTATTTGGCAGTAAAAATAGTAAACTTCATTAAATATAACGCAAATTATTTAAATATAAATAGCTCAATATTTCTCTTTTATACAAAACATAAATCCTTCTAACGAAATTACACAATCAAAATCAGTACTTGAGAAACTGTTCTACTAATTAACACCTCTATAAATCTAAATGTCTAATCACAAGAATGTATATTTGTCTACTAAAACACACATTAATGACTAAACCTAATATCCTATATCTAGCTTCTGCCCTAATCACAGATAAAGACAATCGCTTATTAACAGTTCGCAAAACAACATCTACCTATTATATGATGGCTGGTGGTAAGATAGAAGAGGGAGAATCACCTGAGCAGACATTAATCAGAGAGCTAAATGAAGAATTAAACCTTACTATAACTTCTGAAGACATTACATTATTAGGTACACATAGCACCACAGCCGTCAATGAACCTAATACTATCGTCACAGCTCATATTTATCATTTAATAGTAAGCGACACAAATCTACAACCTGGAGCTGAAATAGCAGAAGTCAAATGGCTAACGAAAGACACCTATCAAAACACCAAACTAGCACACCTATTAGAAGAATTTAGCATTCCTAAATGGTTTGCTTTTTAATTTGAGACTAATTAGTATCTATTAAAATAATTTATTCACTCTCAAGTACAACTGTAAAAAAATCTTATTTTCGTATCAATCTTTTACAAAGAAGTAGAGTCCACTTTATGGCTATATCCTACTAAAATTAAATATAGATCGTTCACTTAAAGCGATTTTAATAAGTAAAATATTACCACATACTACCTATTCTTAGTTCACATTATACATATTAACATCTTCATGCAATACTGTTTGCCTCTACTTTTGTATGCAAGTATATTGACAGCATCGTGTGTCTATCGTGACTCTATTAAAACAATCATTATAACGGACTCACTACGAACTCACTACGGACTCACTATGGACTCATTCAACATCAAAGTGCAAAAAAAAGCCTCCTAGTATCACACTAAGAGGCTTTTATATATTGAGCAATAAATTATGCTTGTTTTTTTACGAACTTCGTAAGGATTACGATTTGTTGACCATCTATCTTCCCTTCTATTTGCTCTGTATTATCATGTACTAAGCGGATATTACGAACTGCAGTACCTATTTTTGCATTAAGCGTAGATCCTTTTACATCTAGATCCTTGATTAGAGTTACCGTATCACCACCTACTAAGATATTCCCATTACAATCTTTGTGTAAGTCTACACTTCCATCACCTGTATGGTCTCCTGTAAGCTTAGCAAACTCTAATAATTCATCATCTAAATACATCATCTCTAAACTATCTGCTGCCCAACTCTCGTTGCGGAAACGGTTTAGCATACGCCAAGCGACAACCTGTACTGCTGGGAATTCACTCCACATAGATGTAGTTAAACACTGCCAATGGTTGCTGTCCAACTCTGCTTTTTTCTCGATTTGCTCTAAACAAGTATCACAGATATAGATTTCTCTATCGGCTTCGTTAGCTGCTGCAGGTGGTACCTCATATACATTTAAATGTCCTGTTGCTTCACATAGTTCGCACTTGTTACCACTTCTTTCTTTTAATTGCGCTTCCGTTTTCATTTATAAAACAATATATTATTAAGGTTGTAAAGATATATGTTATTATTTAGATATAAAAAATAATAAAACACCTCAATAATTAAATTATTTATACCGCATCTATATGAATTTAATAAAACACATAATTTTTTAGAAGCAATGTAAAATTTGGCAGTACAAATTAGGGTAACCTTTATAAGAAGCTCTTTTTATTACACAATTCTTTTTAATATCTAAAGCTCATTTTATTATCTATAATAAATAAGACAAAACACAATTCATCCTCCCATTTTTATAAAAATCTTATCTTTACTGTAGAATAACACAACTCTATATATGATATGAAAACAGATATTGAAATTGCTCGCGAATGCGAGTTAAAGAGAATACAAGATATTGCACAGACGATAGGTGTGAACGAGGATGCCCTAATTCCCTATGGAAAGTATATGGCTAAAGTTCCACTCGAGGCTATGAAATCAGACCACATTAATCAGTCTAACCTTATATTAGTTACCTCTATCACTCCTACTAAGGCAGGTATTGGCAAAACTACTGTGTCTATCGGGTTGGCATTAGGGCTAAACAAAATAGGCAAAAAAGCAGTAGTAGCACTACGCGAACCATCATTAGGACCTTGTTTTGGGATGAAAGGTGGTGCAGCAGGTGGTGGATACGCTCAGGTATTGCCGATGGAGAATATCAACCTACACTTCACAGGTGACTTTCACGCGATTACTTCTGCTCACAATACTATCAGCGCTTTATTTGACAACTATATTTATCAAAACAGAGCTAATGCCAATGGTATCAAAGAGATATTGTGGAAAAGGGTGTTGGATGTAAACGACAGAAGTCTTCGCTATATCAACACTGGGCTTAGAGGTAGCGCTAATGGTGTGCCACAAGAGTCGGGATTTGACATCACACCTGCCTCAGAGATTATGGCGATTATGTGTTTGGCTACTGATATTACTGACTTGAGACGTCGTATAGAGAACATCCTATTAGGGTATCGCTATGACGGAAGTATGTTTACAGTTAAAGATTTAGGAGTAGCAGGTGCCATCACAGTATTGCTTAAAGATGCGCTAAACCCTAACTTGGTACAGACTACGGAGAATACAGCTGCCTTTATACACGGAGGGCCTTTCGCTAATATTGCACACGGGTGTAACTCTGTTATCGCGACCAAAATGGCGATGAGCTATGGCGACTATGTAATCACAGAAGCGGGATTTGGGGCTGACCTTGGTGCAGAGAAGTTCTTTGATATCAAGTGTCGAAAATCAGGCTTACAACCTAAACTAACTGTAGTAGTAGCAACTGCACAAGGGTTAAAAATGCACGGTGGTGTGGCTATCGAAGACATCAAACTAAAGAATGTTGCAGGTATCCGCAAAGGGTTAGAAAACTTGGCAAAACACGTAGAGAACATCAAGTCTTATGGGCAAAGCATAGTCGTAGCGTTTAATAAATATGCAACTGACGATGCTGAGGAACTTCAAATCGTAGAACAATACTGCAAGGACAACCACATAGGTTTTGCAATAAACAACGCCTTCGTAGAAGGGGGCGATGGTGCTAAGACATTGGCAGAAGTAGTAGTGAATACAATAGCGACTAACCCAAGCAAGCCTCTACAGTTCCCGTACCAAGACAGTGAAAGCATCGCTACTAAGGTAGAGCATATCGCTAAGAAGATATACGGTGCAGAGAGCGTAGAGTTTTCTTCTGCGGCTAAGAAAAAATTAGCCTTGCTAAAAGATACCGATATGGATCACTATCCAGTGTGTATAGCTAAGACACAATATTCCTTCTCATCTGATGCTAATGCTTACGGTGTAGCGAAAAACTTCAAAATAACGATTAACGATATCGTGATCAACAGAGGATCTGAGTTTATCGTAGCTATAGCAGGAGATATTATGCGTATGCCAGGACTTCCAAAAGTACCGCAAGCTACTAAAATAGATCTAGTAGACGGATTAATAGAAGGGCTTAGTTAACAACTAACCAACTTAAATATATAGCTTAAAGCGAAACAGCAATGTTTCGCTTTTTTTGTTAATACTTGTATCCAAAAGAGATAAAATTACACGAAGACTCAATAATCCATAACTTTTATACATAACAATAAACTATTTTAAACTATCTTTGGTTAGATGATTTATCAAAATTTTATATTAAATAACACTATACATTAAGACAAATAATGACAGAAATTATTCATCATTTATTTAATCCCTTGCCTAACGCCATAATGAGTGTTCTTATGGGACTAAGCTTCATTTATTGGATAATGTCGGCTGTATTAGGAGGTTTTGATGGTTTTGATATTGACATGGATGTGGATGTCAATCCTGAAATAGATATAGACATTGACGCTGATGTAGACATTGACGCTGATGTAGACACAGATCTTGATTTACAACAAAATCACATAGATGTCATTCACGATAAAGAAGTAGATGTAGCAGATCATATAGATATAAGACAACCTAGCTTCTTTATGCAAGTACTTGAATTTATGAATGTGGGTAAGATTCCATTTATGATAATCCTTACTATTTTTAAATTCTTTACTTGGGCAGGTACACTATTAACGACAACAATACCTAAGGTAGTTAATATGGGCTTTTGGTCTATAGTCATTCTTATTCCTCTTTCATTCTTAGCAATCATACTTACACATTATGCTACACTACCACTAGTAAAGTTTCTAAAAAACACAGGATATCACGGCGAGCTTGCTATTGATTTTATAGGGAGAGAAGGAATAATGCTATCAAGTATTGCAGAGAGTAAACACGGCAATATGGAAATTGTAGTCGATCAAGATCCAATAAAAATATTAGTTACGAGTCTAGACGGTGGTCAAATAAAATATGGAGACAGAGTCATTATCACAAAAAAATCAGATACAGACAATGTATTCCAAGTAAGAAAAATATAAAAACACAATATCATTATTAACTATAAACATTAAAAAGCGATGGGAGAGTTTAGTTTTGGAACCTTAATAGCTATTATTATTGGTGCACTTTTTCTATTATTATTATTATTTTTTGCAATTCTTGCATCATTCTATAAGAAAATACCACAAGGTAAAACAATCGTCAGAACAGGGGTTGGGGGAACAAAAGTTGCTTTTAACAAAGGAATTTATGTAGTACCTGTATTTCATAAAATGGAGATTATGGATATCTCTGTAAAAAAACTACAAATCGATAGAATGCAGAATGAAGGTCTTATCTGTAAAGATAATATCCGTGCAGACATAAAAGTAGCTTTCTTTATCCGAGTAAATAAGTCTATTGAGGATGTAATCAACGTAGCTCAAACATTAGGTTGTGAACGTGCAAGTGATGTAGAAACGTTGCGTAACATATTCGAGGCAAAATTCTCAGAAGCTTTAAAAACAGTAGGTAAGAAATTTGAGTTTATCGAATTATATGAGGCTCGTAGAGA
This sequence comes from Flavobacterium sp., assembly GCA_051649065.1. Classification (GTDB taxonomy): domain Bacteria; phylum Bacteroidota; class Bacteroidia; order Flavobacteriales; family Flavobacteriaceae; genus Flavobacterium. The sequence continues at coordinate 6,597 of JBOFGJ010000558.1, forward strand.
GTTTAGAGAAGAAATTCTTAATATCATTGGTAAAGATTTAAATGGATATATCCTTGACGACTGTGCTATTGACTACTTAGAGCAAACAAATATATCATACTTAGACCCTCAGAACATATTAGATTCTGAAGGTATTAAGAAGATTACAGAGCTTACAGCATTGCAAAACATCAATGCTAACCTTATCCGTAGAGATGAGCAAAAAGTGATCAAGAAGCAAGACGTAGAAGCTCGTGAGGCGATCTTAGAACTTGAAAGACAATTATCTGAAAAAGAAGAAAAACAACGTAGAGAAGTAGATAATATTCGCTCTCGTGAAGAAGCAGAAATTCAAAAAGTACGCGAAGAGGAACGCCTTAAATCAGAGAGTGTACGTATCGCTACTGAAGAAAGCTTAGCTGTATTAGAAGAGAATAAACTTCGTCAAGTAATCATCGCTGCTAAAAACAAAGAGCGTACTGATGCTGTAGAAACCGAAAGAGTAGAAAAAGACAGAGCTTTAGAACAGACTGAGAGAGAGCGTATCGTAACGTTAGCTCAGATCAACAAAGAAAGAGCTGTAGAGGAAGAGAGAAAAACGATACAAGATGTTATCCGCGAAAGAGTACAACTAGAAAAAGGTGTAGTAGAGGAACAACAAGGTATAAAAGATATAGAAGCATTCCGTGCTGTAGATAGAGAGAAACAAGTAGGTATCACGCAAGCAAGCAGAATAGCAGAAGAGAACTTAATCAGAACTGTAAAAGAGGCTGAGGCGAAAAAAGCTGCTCAAGAACAAATCTCTCAACAAATGCTGATAGAGGCTGAAGCAGAGAAAGAAGCTTCTATTAAACAAGCGGAAGCTCGTAAGATTCTTGCAGATGCGAAAGCTCGTGAGGATGCGACTATCGGTCTTGCCGAAGCTGAAGTTATCAAAGCAAAAGCTGAAGCTATCGAACAACAAAGTATCGTAGATGCTGCTAAAATACAACGTCTAGCTACTGCTGAGGCTGTTGGTATCGAGGCAAAAGCTGAAGCAAAGAGAAAAGAAGGATTAGCTGAAGCAGAAGTAATGAAAGAAAAAGCAATAGCAGATGCTGAAGGATTAAAAGAAAAAGCTAATGCTATGAAGCAAATGGATGGTGTAGGTAAAGAACACGAAGAGTTTAAACTACAACTTCAAAAAGAAAAAGAAGTTGAACTTGCGGCTATTAATATCCAAAAAGATATTGCTAAATCACAAGCTGATGTACTATCTTCTGCACTTCAAACAGCTAAGATTGATATCGTAGGTGGAGAAACAATGTTCTTCGAGAATATAATTAATCAAGTAAGTCGTGCGAAAGGATTTGACCAATTAATTGATAAGAGTCAGAATGCTCAAGATATTAAAATGGCTCTATTAGGTGATGGATCTTCTATTAGTCAAGGGGAGTTATTTAACAATATTAAATACTACGCTGAACAATTCAATATCACATCTGAAGATTTAAAGAATCTTAGTATCGCTTCGTTAGTTATCAAAATGCAACAAAACGCTACTGAAGATAATATGGGACTACTTGGCACCATTGCTAATGCAGTACAGACATTAGGTATAGGTAACAAGAAATTATCGTAAATAATATAGGTTACTCTTCTCAATGAGAAGAGTAACTTTATCTAATACCTTAAATAGGCAAAAAAAGATTTATTCAGAAAATCACAATTGCGGTTTGAGGTAATATACTTATCCTATTTTTAATTTACCTGCGTATTAGATATCATTTCTAATACAAAGTATCCTTTATATATGGCTGAATTAGAAAACCAACATATAGAATCACTTGATTCTAATACTTATGAGATAATACAGAGAAGGCTTCAGGCTCAAAAAGGAGATTTAATCACACGATTAAATGCACTTAATGATGACCGTAAAGAGGTGTTTACTTCTGTAGATCTAAAGCTTATCGCTAATCAACGTATTACGACAGAGAACAACTGTACTGCTAGAGGTATTATCGCCTTTGACAACATTTGTATCTTCGCGTATAACGTACACTTTGGGCTTAAAACAGATATACAACTAAGCGATGTATTTAGTATCTATCGCTTCGAAGACAATCAATTCTTACCACATTCTTTAGACTTTATCAATGATGCTAACTTCGTTGATGATTATAAAAACCTATATAAATACTACAGAGACTCTATCTTCAGCAGATTTAAGAAGACAGAGAATTACCTTTATATGGTGTTCCAAACAAGTAAGAATGCTGATAGCTTAAAGGCTTTTAAATGGCTGATTAAAGATGAACAATTAATCTATCAAGATGACAGAAGCATTCACGAGGTGGTTAAAAGTCCGCAGTTTGAATTTAATTGGGTTAAGACTAATCTTGAGAACAGACGTCTAGGAGTACACCCACATATCTCTATACAAGATAAAGTATTTATAGAAGCTGTCGGGGGAGATATTACTTTTAAAATAGAAGACAATACAGATAAAGGACAAGGGATTTACTCTGAACCTGTACTAAATATAGATCAGCAATTAGATGATGCAGACTATTATTATGCAGATTTAGGTAACTTTATTGCTATACGTATCAAGCCGTATCAAGAAGACTTTCGCGCTTTTATCTTTAACAATAGAACCAAACAAGTAATCAATGTGCCTGCTCTAAATGAGACAGGTATATTACTTCCTGATGGGCAAGGTATCATCTTCTCTAATGGATATTACTTGCAGAATGGGGACTATAAGATATTTGATAACAGTGTTAAGAATCTTGAGTTCGTTAGAATGATCCCTTCTCATAATGGAGAAGACTTCTTATATCTATTCTATCAAGCTGAGAATAACATTTACACACTGATGTCATATAACATCATTAAACAGTCTGTCGAAACACCTATCGTATGTAGTGGTTTCACCTTGTTTAACGATGGGAAACTGATATACTTCCGCTCAGAGAATGAAGCAGTCAGACATCACGTAGTACAGATATGGGAAACTCCATATACTGCTACTTTAGTTGAAAATAAAGAGCAAAAAGAGAATCACCTATACAAGATAGGGAATAAAGACATCGTGAAAGCGATGGCTGAATGTCAAGAAATCATCCACCTCATCGATAAAGAAGATTCGTATGAGGGATTATATGGTGATATCGCTAAAAAAGCAAATGACATTATAGATGCTTATTTTTGGATTAAAACCAAAGAAACTAAGAACTTAAACGAACCTCTTGATCAAATTAAGAGTATAGCTAATACTGCTATAGATGAGTTTGAGAAAGTACAGGAGCAACGCAAAAGAGCCTCTGGCCTACTTACTGAATTAAGTGATAAGGTAGATAAGCAACTCTTTAATGTAAAGAATGCAAAGAGTAATACACTTGAAGCCTTAGTACATTTATTAACTGAGAACAGAAGGCTATTAGGTGAGGTCATCAGTGCACGCCAAACAAAATATGTAGACTTAACAATCTTAGATAAATACCAAGAGCAGTTAGGCAAGACCAATGAATCTCTATCAGATAAGACAATTGCCTTCTTACTACAAGAGCAAGCCTTAGTGTCGTATGAACAAAAGGTAGTAGATCAGAAAGCTAAAGTAGGCGAAGTAACCAAGGTTATAGATGCTAATGTTATAGATGAAAACTGCAAAACTATCTCAGGAGAGTTAGAATTGTTAATCGATATCTTAAACAGTTTAAAGATAGAGGATACTACTCAAGCGACGAAGATTATAGAGAAGATCTCTGTCATCTTTGCATCGCTTAATGAGGTGCGTTCACAGCTAAAGAGAAAGATAGATTCTCTACGTACCAATGAATCTATTGCAGAGTTTCATGCACAGCTGACCTTACTTGATCAGAGTATTATCAACTTCTTAGAATTGTCTAACTCACCTGAGAAGTGTGATGAGTATCACTCTAAGGTAAGTGTACAGGTAGAAGAGCTTGAGAGCAAGTTTGCAGATTTTGATGATTTCATCTTAAAGATTGCAGATAAACGCGAGGAAGTCTCTAAGGCTTTTGATACTCGTAAGACACAGTTAGTCGAACAAATCAACAGACGTACTAGTTCATTAGAACAGATTGGTATACGTATCTTAAAGAACATAGAGAACAAGTCCGCTTCTTTTAAATCAAAAGAAGAGATACTAGCATTCTTCTCTACTGACTTGATGGTTGATAAAGTACGTCAGTTAGTCATAGAGCTGAAAGATTTAGGTGATGTATCTAAGTCAGAGAATTTAGAGAACAGCGTAAAAACAAGTCAAGAAGATGCACTGCGTACACTTAGAGATAAGCAAGACTTATTCGCTGATGGAGAGAATATCATTAGCTTAGGTACACATAAATTCTTAGTCAACAAACAACCTTTAGACTTAACCATCGTTAGACGTAATGATATTCTATATTATCATTTGACAGGTACGAGTTTCTCCTACCCTATCACAGATGATAAAATATACTCATATAGAGCAATATGGAATCAAGATATCATCTCTGAAAACAATCAAGTCTATAGAGCTGAATACCTAGCGTATCAAATCTACAAGGAGCTTCAAAAGAACCCTGTGTTAGATATAACTGAGGCAATTAAATACAGAACAGAACAGAACTACTCAGAGGGATACCTTAAAGGAGTACACGACTTCGATGGGCAAGAAATCACTCAAGCTCTATTAAAATTAAAAGTAGACTTAGGCATTCTTACCTATGCTCCTGCTATACGTGTATCTGCACAGATATTCTGGTATAAATTAGAGACTGAGCTTAGAGACTCTATCCTGAAAAGTATCAATAGTGCAAGTGCTGTACAGAAAGTATTCCCTAATAGCACAAACTATCAGTACATCCTAAATCAGTTAGAAGAACTATACGCGCAGTGGGAATCTCCTATGCGTACAATGGCTTATAAGAAAGACATCGCTAAGTATTTGTTCGATGAGTTTACTGGTGGAGTATTCTTTACTAAAGCAGGGCAGGCTTCTCAATTAAAGAAACAGTTCGTTACTTTCTTGCAACAAAAGAATGCCAATGTAACCTTTGAGAATGATATAAGTGATGCTAACTTAAGTACACTTGATGCATTCTATTTGATTCAAAACTGGTTGTATTCCTACCTTGACAATGAACCTAAGGCCACCGAATACAAAAAGTACATCGATGAAACTTGTTGTTTGTTGTTATTTGAGAAACAGTACAACTATACTTTAAAAGAAGGTAATGACAGTATTATCTTAAAGAATCTAAAAGGTAATCACGCTATAATCATCAATGATATCTATACTTTAGATTATCATGAATATATGTGTAAGCTAGATGTATTCGAGACAGAGAGTGTACCGATGTTCACTGACTTTATCGCTACTAAGGATATGCTACTTAGTGAGTACAAGAAATCACTAAAAGTAAATGAGTTAAAACCACGTGTACTAACTTCATTTGTACGAAACAAACTGATTAATGAGGTGTACTTCCCTTTAATTGGTAACAACTTAGCGAAGCAGATCGGTGTACACGGAGATAGTAAACGTACTGCACGTATGGGAATGCTATTATTAGTATCTCCTCCTGGATATGGTAAGACTACTCTGATGGAGTACTTAGCCAATGCATTAGGTTTACACTTTGTGAAGATTAACGGCCCTACTATCGGACACTCGATAACTTCTATTGACCCTACAGAAGCGAAGACTTCGGGGGCAAGAGAAGAACTAAAGAAGATCAACTTGTCATTTGAGATGGCAGATAACGTGATGCTTTACTTAGACGATATACAACACTGTAGTTCTGAGTTCTTACAGAAGTTTATTTCGCTTGCGGATGGACAGCGTAAGATGGATGGTATATTTGAGGGAGAAAGTAAGACGTATGATTTAAGAGGTAAGCGATTCTGTATTATTATGGCAGGTAACCCTTATACAGAGTCAGGAGAGAAGTTTCAGATACCTGATATGTTAGCTAACCGTGCTGATACCTATAACTTAGGAGATGTAATCGGTAGTACAGAACATTTATTTAAATTGAGTTTATTAGAGAATGCTATAGCAGAGAACACTTACTTACAGAAGTTAAGTAGTAACTCTCTTGATGATTTCTATAAGTTAATCAATCACATCGAGACTAAATCAGAAGAGTCACTATCCTTAGAAGGCAACTTTAGTGGACAAGAAATAGAGGAGTTCACTGCTGTACTGAAAAAAGCTATTAGTGTAAGAGATATTGTGCTAAAAGTAAACCAGCAGTATATCTTAAGTGCAAGTATGGACAATGCGTATAGAGTCGAACCCGCCTTTAAGTTACAAGGTTCTTACCGCGATATGAATAAGATGATGAGTCGCATAGTCCCGCTGATGAATGATAGTGAGATAGACGAGTTAATCTTAACACACTATGAGAACGAATCACAGACCTTGACTTCTGATACAGAGGCAAACTTACTGAAGTTAAAAGAGCTTGCTAATAAACTATCTGATACAGAGCGTAAACGTTGGGAGGCTATTAAAGATATCTTCCTCAAACAAAATAAGCTGGGAATGGCAGGAAAGGATAATCAAACGGCTCAAGTACTAAGTCAACTGATAGACTTTAACCACAACTTAGAAAGCATTGCGAAGGCAATAAAGAAATAAATAATACCTCAACGGTCTGTATTCGCTACAGACCGTTTTTTTATTAATACCTTTGCGCTTGCATTATTAACCCAGATTATGCAATACACCTTACAATCAAAATAGCCTTATGTCAAAACACTTAGCCCGTATAGCAGTCACTGTATTATTCTTTATATTCGGAGGTATATCAGCTTCTTGGGCATCTCGTATTCCTACTATTAAAGAAGCTTTCGGAGTGAATGACTCTGCGTGGGGCTTCGTATTATTATATATATCTATAGGAACATTAATCACGTTACCAATAGCAGGTAAGATTATCGAGTTATTAGGAAGTAAGAAGGCAACACTTTTCTTCTTGCTTACTTACTTAGTACTATTAGTCGGTATCGGTTATTGGGATGTATTATGGCAACTAAAAGTCAACTTAGTTTTATTCGGAGCAATCAGTAATATCACTAATATTTCAATCAACACACAGGCTATTAAAGTCTCTAAACTATACAAAGGACAAATCATTGGTTCACTACACGGCACTTGGAGTATAGGAGGTTTTGCAGCTTCTTGGTTAGGTGCTGAGATGATTAGTAGCTATGTTCCTCCTTTAGAACACTTCATTTATTACTCAGCTGTAGGAATAATAGTTTCACTCTTGTTGTTTAAGTATCTTATCCCTGAAACAACAGAGACACAAAGCACAAGCCCTATAAAAGAAGAAAAAAAAGGCTTTCAATTACCTGATAAGAACTTAACAATGCTAGGGTTACTAGCCTTCTTTGCGATGGTAGCAGAGGGAACAATGACAGATTGGTCTAGTGAGTACATGAAGCATATCACGCATGCGCCTGTACACCTTATCGGTTATGGGCTGACCGCTTATATGTTTGCGATGGCAAGTGGTCGTTTTATATCTGACTTTACGGTTAGAAGATTTGGAGAACAGAAGACACTGCTTATATGTGGTATATTACTCTTTATCGGTTTAGGGTCTTCCGTGATGTTCCCAAGTGTGTATTCTACTATTATAGCCTTTATGGTGGTAGGTTTAGGAGTATCAGCTGTCGTGCCAATGTGTTATAATCTTGCAGGACATAATAAATCTATGCCACCTCAGCAAGCGTTAACATTAGTCACTAGTATTGGCTTTCTTGGTTTCTTCTTAGGTCCTCCTATCATAGGATTTATCGCACAACAATCTTCATTGAAGACTGCCTTTGCCATTATTGCTCTATTTGGGTTGGCTATTTCTATTCTTAGTAGATTTATAGTTATCGAATCTACCTCTTCAAAATAAACAAAAGCTCAATCATCACTGATTGGGCTTTATATCTTTTAATAGTTTATCACTACCTCACTACCTCGTTCTTCATCTTTAATGACTGACAGAGACATTGGGATGCGCTCTTGTAGTTCATCCACGTGAGAGATAATTCCTACTATTCTATTCTCTTTATGTAAATTACTCAACGTCTCGAAGACTATGTTTACCGACTCGCTATCCTGAGTACCGAACCCTTCATCAATAAAGAAAAAGTTCTTATCTGACTTAGATAGACTCTGTACACTCTCTGCTAACGCTAAGGCTAACGACAGCGACACCTGAAAGCTCTGTCCTCCTGATAGTGTCTTCACACTTCTCGCCTTACCATTATTAAGGTAATCTATAATCTCAAACTCATTCGCTTCGTTAAGCTGTAAGCTCAGCTGATTATTCGTCAATCTATGGAATCTAGCATTTGCCATATCACATAAGTTCTTTAGATAAATAGAAGACACATA
>JBOFGJ010000559.1:0-5187 GCA_051649065.1 Flavobacterium sp.
CTAGTCGCTCTACCTCCTATTGTGAACATCCAATTATCTGTTGCATTGGGAAAGAATCCCTTATACTCCCCTTCAAAACCCTTAGTATTAAATGAGTAAAAACCTTTAATCACGTGCTTAGCTGAGAAAGGATCTTGAATAAACTTAGATCGTTTAGAACTATATAAAAATCCTAACTTAACCCCATCCTCAGGGTTATACCCAATATTAGGCACTAACATACTAATGTTCATCGGAACATTCTCATAGTTAAAGTTATTAATATCGTATTTATTAGCAAGAACAGTTCTTGCATAAGTCCCTTCTGTAGTTACTCCATTCTTTTTATCTGCATAATCATAAACGATTACCTTTGAAGAATTCTCTATCTTAAATGAGTCCTCATTCTTACCACCAATAAGTCTTAACTTAATCTTAGCCTTCTCATCACCAGTTACTCTAAAAGTATCTTCATCATTTAAACCATACACCCATATCTCTTTTGTTTCACTAGGTTTATAAACCTTCTCGAACACTAGTTCTTCATCGTCTTTCTTAATGTGGTACTGTTTTAATAATATATCTCCCCCTTCTAGACGTTCTAGATTAAACGAGTCTTTCTTATCTGTACCAGACAGAATCACATATTCTCGTAACTGTTTATAATACTTCGGTAAGAACTCTTCTATCTTATTGCGTCTAGCTTTAAATATTCTTTTTATCTCTTCTATCTCCTTCGTTTGAACTTCCTTTGGCAGTTTATCAAATGCCTCGTCTAAAGCCTCATCGTCTAACTTGCTAACGATATCTCTAGCTTCCGTTAACCAGTCCTCAACAGATGTACCTTTTAGCAAGTATTGATCTAGAGGAAATGCAGTCTTGTTAATCCAACGCGGATTAGCGAAGTCTTCTGTATAGTTTTGCATATGTCTAAGTGGAGGCAACTTCATAATCAAAGACAACAGTGCTCCATCTATCTTAGCAAATGCCTGATCTCTATCTCTTGGCACAGCTCTATAGATAGTCTTATCTCCTTCTTTAAACTCTGACCATCTCCACTGGTCACCATGTCTATCCCAATCTCCTATAAGCATATCGAAGATACGTGCACGCATAAAGGCCTTCTGATCTACCTCGTATTTATCACTCTTTCGCAGATTAGCGATTAAGTTAGTTGTACTAATAATTTCACTTGCATTACCGAAGCTAGCCTCATCCTCATATCCAGCAGATGGTCTTTCTTCTATCATATACAACTCATCACCATACTTATCATTAAATCGGCCTAACGCAGCTTGTTTAGGCACATAGTACAACTCTGGGTTAGTGTGGTACAATCCTATTCTATCAGCCAAACCATCTAGTACAAATGGTGTATATGGATGTGAAGTAGTGTAAAAATCATAGATAAAACCCTCAGCCCAAGTATTCTCAAAAGAGTTCATCACATACTGATCCTTAAACACAGCAGTTTGTACGAAACGAGATACACTTTTACGCACACCGCGCATCACATATTCTTTACCATCTTTATCTACCACTCTTAGAGACATCGACTGATTACCTCCACCTGATATAGTAGGTGTCAGCCCTCCTTTAATTGTTGTCAAATCTCCTACAGCAGCAGTGATAGGCGTACCATATACATCGCGGTAATGTTGTCCCCATAAGAACTTATACCACTTCGTTTTCTCAGTCCATTCTTTAGGATATACACTTGCCATTACTTCATCACTACTCACCTTGTTTTCTACTATATCATTTTTATGCCCAAAAACGTCCAGAATAGTATTGCTATAAAGCTCCTCGTACTTTTCATCTTTATATCCATAAAATAACAACCTAGTACTCTTATCCTTCATCACCTCCATCTTCGTATATCCTAATACCCCAGCAGAGAAGTCTCCTTTCAGAACAGCTCTCGCAGGACTAAGATTACTCATCGCTCCACTGATTACCTGCTTCACACCATCGCGTTCTATATACTGCATATTATGCTCATGAGCAGAGACTATTATAACATTGTTATACATCTGGGCAGTCGTACGAATACGCTTATTTAAGTCATTGTATTTTTTGCTCTGCATGTCTTGATTATTAATCCCTGACATAGCACGCGTATAGGCATAGATACTCCCAACTACAGGCAATGGCACATTACCTCCTAGTGGAAACAAATGATTTTTCACTGAAAACTTCCCGCCGTGATTACCATTACTATATACAGGGTGGTGCATTGCTAATAGCACTACTTTATTTTGATTCTTATTTATTTCACCTCTCACTTCCTCAAAGAAGTCTTCTCTAGTCTTAATATCACAGTCCTCATTAATATTAGAATGCTCATCCCAATTTTCTAAATACCACTGACTGTCTATCACTATTAATACAGTCTCATCATTAATCTTTAATCTCTCTAAACCACATACCTTGCGAGGCAACAGTATTTTCTTATCACCTGTCTTCTCCACTAAAAACTTGTCTAAGCGCTTCACTCCCTCATAACCGCCAGCCCAATCAGACTCCCCATTAATAAATACACTATTTCCCTTATTTTTAGTAACAACAGCTAACTGTCTATCTAAAGCACCCTCCTCCTTTTCACGTTTCTGAGCCTTAGACATTCCATTTTTAGTATTATTTCCTAAGAACACGAGTGTAGTATTCTTATCACTATCCTGTCCTACCACATCCTTAAAAGCCTTAAAATGAGCTTTTTCTTCCTTATTATTTGCCTGACCTGTATTACCTATTAAATAATAAGTATGAGCTACATTAGACTTATCAACAGCAGTTGATATCTCTTTTTTTTCCTTATACTGAGGTTCAAGTGTAGCACAAGAAAACATCGACCCAATAACACTAATTGATAGTATTACAGGTATTTTAGACTGTTTTAACTGTACGTGAGGAAATAATTTCATATTTTTAGGGTTATAAAGGTTTTCGATTATGACTATTCTACAAAAGATTGAGGAACATATCTTTCAGATACACAAAGATACACTATCACATCAATATACGTATCACAACTTCAACCATACACTACGAGTAGTGAATGGATTAGAAGAAATATTACAAAATATGTCTGTAGATGAGCACAACTCTACTCTACTGAGATACGCTGCATGGTTTCACGATGTAGGATATATTAACTCATGGGAGGAACACGAAGAAAGAGGTGCACAAATGGCACAGACCTTCTTGTTAGACAATGGTGTTGACCATGATGATGTCCTTTTAGTAATGCAACTTATACGAGCTACTAAACTAGACTATATCCCTGAGAATGATCTAGAATGCATTATTAAAGATGCTGACTTCGCTCACTTCTCTGACGATAACTATGTAGAAACTAGTAATCTCCTAAAGAAAGAAATAGAGCACTTATGTGCCAAGAACTTCTCTCGTCTAGAATGGCTAGAGCAGAACAGCGATATCATGTTGTATAAGCATAGATATTACACTGCTTATACTCAACAAAATTGGCAACCTAATAAACAAAAAAATCTATTAGACCTCCTAGCTAAGATAGACAAAATCAAATCAAATAAAAAGAAAAAAGAACAGATAGAATCCAACAGAACGATAGATACACTCTTTAGAACAACACTTAGAAATCACACTTCTCTAAGTGCCATCGCAGATAGAAAAGCGAATATACTTCTATCTGTTAATGCCATCATTATCTCAATCTGCCTATCTACATTGATCCCAAAATTAGACAGCCCTAGCAATGCACACTTAATAATGCCTACATTCATATTGCTAATATTCAGTGTAGCCACTATTATCTTTGCAATACAATCTACACGTCCGAAGCTTACCTCTGGCAAGTTTACTAAGGAACAAGTAGATAGCAGACAAGTTAATTTATTGTTCTTCGGAACATTTCACCAAATGCCTTTTAATGACTATGAAGAGGCATTAAGAGAAATCATGAAAGATAAAGACTACCTACATCACGCCTTAATTAAAGATTTATATAGCCTAGGTGTGATACTAAATAAGAAATATAAATTCTTACGCATCACATATGCTGTATTCACCTTAGGTATATTATTATCAGTAGTAGCCTTCACCATAGCATTTAGAGGTATTGGTTTTTAAGATAATCATGCATTAGAGTCTCATAGTCTAGTTGGTCTATATTATAATCGAGGTTAATCCCCATGCGTAGACCGATTAGACCTGATACACTCTGCATATCTTCAATCAAGAATTTCTCTAAATTATCATCTAACAGTCCAATTTTTTGGAAATACTCTATATATCCTAAATACTCTTCTAAGTGATAGTTAGATGCAATAGCAATTGTTATTTTACGAGGTTGTACAATGCGTTCTTCAGAACCTTTTATACATGCCTTATCAAGTCTTTTCTTGATAATCTCATATCTAGTATTATACGAACCATCAATATCAAAGCGTTTTTCGTCCATTCTAAATTGGATACCCAAAGAAGAATCATACACAAATACTAGCACAGTCACATCCATCTTCAGCACATCCTGTATATTATTTCTATAATGTACACACATGAGCTCACTCATCACCTGAAGTTGCCATAATCTCAAGTTATGCAAATAAGTAAAATCAAATGACTTAGTCGGACATATAGAACCACCGATATACAAATTGTGCTCTACTCCATCTGTCTTAAAGCGCTCATAGTAGTGTGGGAATACCTTCTGAGCCACTTCTTGTCGTTGGTCTAGTAAATCAGAAAAACTCTTATTCATCTTTCCTACTTGAGTATCATATATCTTTCTGTATCTATAGTATATTCCTAACTGTCTATCTATATATCTATAATAATCTTCTAGTTCCTCCTTGTTAAACAACTGTTCTTCTTGCAGTAAATAGGGATGAATCTCTTTGGTTATATAAGTCTGTATACGTTGTTCTAATCCAGTTACGAAGTTGTTGACTAATTGCTTAGCATACGCCTTTAACTTCAATATATGACGTTCTAATACCAATGCATTACCCGCAGAATAGCCATTATTAAAAATAGCAATCAGTTTATCCAGCTGCTCTTTTAGATCATTAAAGATAGCATCGTTGCGCAATGCTCCCGATCCTTTGATATCAATCTCACCATATAATGGATACACATCCTTAAAGGCTATCGGATTAATAAACACATCCTTATCTACTACACTCTCTATATAGTTACGTCTAGCCTCTTCTAAGAACTTCCAGTACA
>JBOFGJ010000560.1:0-1204 GCA_051649065.1 Flavobacterium sp.
ATCCCTCATCGCCCACAAGACAAGTTTGTTTAAAAATAATATTCGGGCGATTAGCTCAGTTGGTTCAGAGCACCTCGTTTACACCGAGGGGGTCGGGGGTTCGAATCCCTCATCGCCCACAAGATAAGCTTCACTATACAGTGAGGCTTTTTTTATACCCGTATTTTAAGGGAAACTTCTCTATTAGTAGTTTTACTATTTTTGTATTCTAATATGCTTTTATCGTATATAAGTATTTCTGTTGTAAGTATATTTATTAGCTGCTTTAAGCTGTTTTGTTAAAAGGATCTATTGCCTTATAAGATATCTCCTCTTAGTTACTAATCCTTTAGGTTGTTTAAAAAAGTATAACTGCTTTTTTGTTTTTACATCTATTATTTTGTTTTTAGATGGGATAAATCGATGCTTTTCTCGTTGTTTTTTTTAAAATAAGCCTTTATATTCATGTTATATACCTGTTTTATAAAAAAAGCAGTATCATTTTTTTATTTTATATATTTAGTTAATATATTGTAAGTTAGTTAATTAAGTGTTTTTTGACTATTTTGCTATATAGTATGAACGCTCCCTCATCCCTTATAAATACTGCTATAGAGATAGATCCTTGGACAATTCATGGACAATAAGCTGAGTTTAGTTGAGTAAGAAGGGCTTTTGTCGAAGGACTGTTCATTAATTGTCTTCTTATTGTCCTTGAAAGGGACATGAGGGGTATGAATAGATGGTCTTGGTGAATGGTGTAAGAGGTAATTTATTGATATGTAGTGTGTTTGTTTGATTTTGTATATTTAATTAGCTGTAATAATCTTACTTTAGTATATACTAACCTTGTTATATTATGGGGGAGGTCTATTGTAAAGGAATTAGGTGTTTTGTTTTAGAGTATGGATTGAATATTTAGAATTGTATAGTTATGAGAAGGTTTTACTTAGTGATACTTGTATTTATCGGGATGTTTGCTATGCCTAGAGGATATGGGCAGACTATTAATGGGACTAGTCACTTTGCTAGTTCTGCATCAGTAGTGTATCTAAATGGAAATCCTAAAGCGTATTTAGAAGATGTGGAAGTGAGATTTTTTGCTAATTTTAAAACGAAGTACGTTCCTGTTGTATCTAAGAAATATGAAGAGTCAGATGATATAAGAGAGTTGATGCGAAATAAGTATCGCCATTTAAATAGTAATATAGTTTTTAATGGAGGA
>JBOFGJ010000561.1:0-8438 GCA_051649065.1 Flavobacterium sp.
GCGCTTATAGAAGTTCTGTGATAATACTTCATAATGTTTAAATACATCATTTTTAAGGTCAAATTCTATATGACGTGACATCACGATAAGTGTCTGTCTCATTAAGAAAGTTAAGAACCCAGCTACTAGAGTAGTGATAAGAATCCAAACAATATTATTCAATAAGATAGAAGTAACTTCTCCTTTATCGAATACAGTCATTTGTTCTAGTGTACGGATAGAATCACCGACTAGTTTAGGCGTATATAAGGTGAATATCTGTGCCGCTATCGTGATGATTACTCCCACTAAGAAACGGTACTTGTACTTAAAAAAGTACTTGTTTAATTGGCTTAATGCACTCATATTTAGATGTAATGCTAAATAAATAGCACTTTTTTTAAATTCGTTTATTTTAGGTCATAACACCCGCTAAGAGTTGCAAATATAAAGGTTTATTAGGGATCCTAAATTGTGTGATTTTAAATAAATTCTTAAAATTCAAGTTAAAATATGCAGTTCTAGTAAAATTCTAATTTGATTAAAACGATATTTTTATACCTTTGTGCAGTTATACAAACAACAATCACATATTTTTAAAAGTTCTTAAGTAGCATGTTAAACAGAAGACACATTCGTATAAAGGTTATGCAAACGCTTTATGCAATGCAACAAAGTAATTCTGAACAAATTCAGTCAGGAGAAAAGTTTCTAATCAACAGTATAGAAAATCTACAAGATCTATACTTATTAATGATTTCTACATTAATTGAGATTAGAAGAAAGGAAGTCGAGTATATCTCCCTAGCACAAAAGAAACATTTAGCTACAGCAGCAGAACGAAACCCAAGCAAGCGTTTTATCGAGAATAGAGTCTTAGACTTGTTAGAGAATTCTACATCTATTTCTAATAAATTAGAAGAGAAAGGGATTACTACTTGGCAAGTACATGATCACTATATCCAAATGTTATTAGACGAAGTTAAAGAAAGTACTTTCTTTAAAGCGTATATGGCTAAGAGTGAAGTGACATTTGATGATGATCGTCAGTTCGTATGTGATATTTTTACTGAAGTTATCGCTCCTAATGAGAAAGTATACGAATTCTTAGAAGATAGTAAACTTACTTGGTTAGATGATGTTCCTGTAGTGAACACAATGATCCAAAAACAACTTCGCCAACTTAAAGAGCGCGATATACAGTTTATTGTACCTAAATTATATAAAGATTCTGAAGACCAAGACTTCGCTATCAATTTATATAGAAAAACAATCCTAAACTTTAATGAATTAACAAAAGAGTTCGAAGATAAAACTCCTAACTGGGATCCAGAGCGTATCGCAGAGTTAGATACTATTGTCTTAAGAATGGCTATCTGTGAATTCCTTAAGTTTAACTCTATTCCTGTAAAAGTTACTATTAACGAATATTTAGAGATCGTTAAAGAATATTCTACTGATAAAAGTAGTATTTTTATCAACGGTGTACTTGATAATATCTCAAAAGCATATACATCAGAGGATAGATTAAATAAAATAGGAAAAGGATTGCTATAACCTTGACTTAAACCAAACTAAGAATTATGAAAAAAATTATTTTATTAACACTAGGTTTAGCGTTTGCAGTTGTTTCTTGTAAAGATAACAACGCTTCGAGTCAGATAAATCAAGACAACGTAGCGGCTGTAGCTGGAACTAATGCTAATGGTGAATTTCCTGTAATCAAGTTTGATAGAACTACACATGATTTTGGAAATATTCTTAATAATGAAGCAGTAACTACTGAGTTCGAAATAACGAATACAGGGAAAGCTGATTTGATTATTATCAATGCTAGTGCTTCTTGTGGATGTACTGTTCCTGAATATCAAAAGACACCTATTAAACCTGGAGAAACTTCTAAATTAACTGTTAAGTTTCAAACAGGTGCTGAAGGACAACAGCAAAAAACTGTAACTTTGGTCACTAACACAGAAAAAGCAGAAGAAATACTTACAATTAAAGCTAACGTAGGACTTCGTAGTAATTAATAATTTATAAATTAAACCAAATGGAAAACATTCAACAATTTTTGCCTATAATTTTAATGTTCGTGGTAATCTACTTTTTAATGATTCGCCCACAACAAAAGAAAATGAAACAAGAGAAAGCTTATGAAGCTGCTATCAAAGTAGGTGATCGCATTGTTACTAAGTCTGGAATTCACGGTAGAATCAATGAATTAAATGAAACTACAGTTGTTATCGAAACAATGGCTGGTAAATTACTTATGGAGCGTTCTGCAATCTCTATGGAAATGAGTCAGAAATTAAATGAGAAAAAGTAATTAGTACTTATATATAAAAAACCACCTTCATCGAAGGTGGTTTTTTTTATTTTTTACTTTTTTATTTTATTGAAGTAAGTTATCAGGTCTATTAATCGAGATGAATATCCTATCTCATTATCATACCATCCTACTACTTTGACCATCTTATCTAAGACAGAAGTAAGTTGTGAATCGAATAGACACGAGTTAGTATTACCTAATATATCTACAGATACAATCGGGTCTGAAGTGTAGGCAAGAATTCCTTTTAAATCGCCATCAGCAGCTTTTTTAAAAGCAGTATTTATTTCTTCTATACTTACTTTGCGTTCCACTATGCAAGTAATATCAGTAAGTGAACCATCAGGAACAGGTACTCGAATACCACCACCACCTATCTTGCCTTCGTACTCAGGAAATATTTTAGATAACGCTTTAGCAGCCCCAGTTGTAGTAGGTACTATAGATTGTGCAGCTCCTCTAGCTCTTCTCAAGTCCTTATGAGGTTGATCGTGTAAGCTTTGATCTGTTGTATAGGAGTGAACTGTTGTGATATATGCGTGTTCTATACCGCATAGTTCTTTAATTACCTTAACCATAGGAGCAGCATTATTAGTAGTGCAACTAGCATTGGAGATAATTAATTCATCTCCAGTTAAGATGTGATTATTAACCCCTAGTACGATAGTCTTAATAATATTGTCCTCTGGAGGGACAGATAAGATTACACGTTTAGCACCTTGTATTAGGTGTTGTTCTAGTAGGTTATAGGTTTTTCTACGACCAGTAGCTTCTATGACATAGTCTATATCTAAAGATTTCCAATCTAAACCAGTTATTTCACTTTCTCTAAAGAAGGGGATTTTTCTATGGTCAATGATGATATGGTTTTCATCATGCGAAACTTCTTTATTCAGTATACCATGTATGCTGTCGTACTTGACTAAATGCGCCATGGTCTGTGTATCTGCTAAATCATTTATAGCGACTACTTCTATAGTAGGATGATCTAGCAAAAGTTTAAAAAGGTTGCGCCCTATACGACCGAAACCATTTATTGCTATTTTTATTTTACTCATAAATGTAAAAAGAAGAAGGTCGCGGTTAACGCGACCCTGTGTATATTATAAAAGGTGTTTTTGAGCTCTGTAAGAAGAACGTACTAAAGCACCACTTTCTACGTGTCTAAATCCTAATTCTAAACCAATCTTCTCGTATTTTTCGAATTGTTCAGGAGTGATAAATTCTTTTACAGGAAGGTGTTTTTTACTAGGTTGTAAGTATTGACCTATTGTAAGAACATCTAGGTTAACTGCTCTAAGGTCATGCATAGTTTGGATAACTTCTTCTTCAGTTTCTCCTAGACCTAACATGATACCAGACTTAGTTCTGTTAATTCCTTTTTCTTTTAAATATCTTAATACTTCTAAACTTCTATCATATTTAGCCTGTATACGCACTTCACGAGTCAGCCTTCTTACTGTCTCCATATTGTGAGATACGATTTCAGGATTTACTTCTATGATTCTATCGATGTTTCTCTCTATTCCTTGAAAGTCAGGTATTAGTGTTTCCATAGTAGTACCAGGACTGATTCTTCTTACTGCTTGTACAGTTTCGGCCCAGATAATAGATCCACCATCTTTAAGGTCATCTCTGTCTACACTCGTTATAACAGCGTGTTTAATAGACATTAATTTGATTGAACGAGCTACTTTCTCTGGTTCATCCCAGTCCACTGTCTCTGGACGTCCTGTCTTCACCCCGCAGAATCCACAAGAACGCGTACAGATATTACCCAATATCATAAATGTAGCTGTTCCTTCACCCCAACATTCCCCCATATTAGGGCAACTTCCTGAAGTACAGATTGTGTTTAGTTTATATTTATCTACTAAACCTCTAAGTTCAGTGTATTTCTTTCCAGTTGGAAGCTTTACACGTAGCCACTTTGGTTTAGCTTTAGGTTCTATATTTGTGTCTAAGATTGTATCCATAGTATGAGTTTATGAAAGTACAAATATACTTATTCTTAAGAGTTATATAGTCTTAAATCTGTAAAAAGCATCTTAAAATCAAAATTAATAAATGAATTGTCAATCAAGGATAATAAACAGAAAAAACAAATTATTGTATTTTTTTGAGAGAAGAGAACTTTTGGGTAAAAAAGACTAGTTTTTGCTTAAAAAAGGCTCTTTGTTTGGTTTTAATGTGTTGATAATAAATGCCTTATATGTAACTATCTAAGTCCTCTACAATCCTTCCCGAGCAAACCCTTCAAAGTACCCCTCTCAGCCCTTTGTACATAAGGGATTGACGATTTTATGTAATTATATACCTTTCAGGACAGCATAGGTGAAATTAGGCAAAAAATGGTCAAATGAAGATAAAGAGTACTAAATCGACATAAATGATGGTAAATCATTTAGGCTATAAACGCAGTGGCGGAAAGGGATTAGTTTGTTTTTAGGTTAATCTAAAAGTTCGTTTGCTCCCAATTCCTTCCCAAGAATGCCTATTTGTTCCCGACGAGGGGCTGTTTTGAGAAGGTGACTAAGTTCTGACTGGAAGGGAGATGGAACAAGTTATGTAATAGACGAATAAACGCAAAGTATTATACAATATGGGGATGAAGTAGCTAAAGTGTATTATTCTGGGGTTAAATTATGAAAATCTAATTATAATTAGTATTTACTTGATTTTAAGAGTTATTCTCTTGAAAAATAAAAATGTATCTGTAAAACAATAGTTTAGGATTTGTGTTTTGTATTACATAGTTTTCTGTAAAGCGTGTTTATATTTTTTGGATTCATAAAAAAGAGAGCGATATTTTATAGTTAGAGCAATAAGTCTCTTATATTGATTCGAAAACTTAGTAAATGTGGAAAATTTAAAATATGAAGTTTTTTCCTCATGTTAGTTTATGAATTTGTAAAAAACATAGTGTAAACTTGCGTAAAATGCGTAGAAAATATATATTCGCTATTATTTATTTTACAACATAATGGAAGATCAAATTAAAGTAACCCCTGCTGACAAATGGATTAGTAATCCTATGAGTCGTTTTATGAGCAAGTCTACCTCAGGAGGGATGGTATTATTCTTAGCAGCAGTATTTGCTATTTTTATGGCTAATTCACAATGGGCTGAATTATATATGAGTTTTTGGGATGATACACATATAGGTTTTTCTTTAAACGATATGGTATTAAATCATTCTTTAAAGCACTGGGTGAATGACGGTCTTATGGCTATTTTCTTTTTCGTAGTGGGATTAGAGTTAAAACGTGAATTAACTACAGGAGAGTTGTCTTCACCTAAGAAAGCGATGTTACCTATCATCGCTGCTATCGGTGGTATGGTAGTTCCTGCCTTAGTATATGCATTCTTTAATGCTGGAACAGATGCAGCTCATGGATGGGGAATCCCAATGGCTACTGATATTGCTTTTGCTTTAGGTGTGTTATATTTATTAGGAGATAAAGTACCTACATCATTAAAGGTGTTTTTGACAGCTTTAGCTATTGCAGATGATTTAGGAGCTGTTTTAGTTATCGCTATATTCTATACGAACGAATTATCTATGCTTCACCTAGGTATGGGGTTAGGTTTCTTTGGTTTGTTATTATTAAGTAACTTTATCGGAGTTAGAAATACAGTATACTACGCTGTTATCGGTATCGGAGGAGTGTGGTTATGTTTCTTATTATCAGGAGTACATGCTACTATTGCAGCTGTATTAGTGGCATTCGCTATACCTAGTAAAGCTAAGGTACACGAATCATACTTCGTGGCTAAATTAAATAGATTAAGAGATAGATTTAGTAAAATAGATCCAGATGATAAAGTGTCTCATTTGACAGGTGAACAGATGGAATGTGTACAAGATATTAAGGACTTATCTGCTGGTGCATTACCTCCGTCTATTCGTCTAGAGCACAGTATGCATAATTTTGTATCATTCTTTGTAATGCCAGTTTTTGCATTAGCGAATGCTGCTATTCCTATTCATTTAGGTGATGGTGGATTAAGTGCTGTAACATTAGGGGTAGCTTTCGGACTATTAGTAGGTAAAGTTATCGGAGTAGCTGGTCTAACAGGTCTATTGATCAAGCTAAAAGTAGTGCCTATGCCTAAAGGAATGACATATCTTAATTTGTTAGGATTAGGATTCTTAGCAGCTATTGGATTTACTATGTCTTTATTTGTAACAGAATTAGCATTTGATATTAACCTACATCCAGATTTCCCTGATCAAGCTAAATTAGGTATTCTAATAGCATCAGGTCTTGGAGGTATTATAGGATATATCTTATTATTTATGAGTGGTAAGAGAACAGGTGTTCAAGAGGAAGAATAGTTTACTTTTTGTATAATATAAAAAGCTCTGCGATATATTCGTAGAGCTTTTTTTATGGTCTTTTACTAAATGGTCTTTTACAAATACTATATTTGCAACTTAATTCAAAACAGATACACGCAGTTACATGATTACAGTTAACGATATTTCAGTTCAGTTCGGAGGTACTACTTTATTTAGTGGTGTCAATTTTTCAATCAATGAAAACGACAAGATTGCTCTAATGGGGAAAAATGGAGCAGGAAAATCTACTTTATTAAAGATAGTAGCAGGGGTGAATAAGCCTTCATCTGGAGCTATATCTGCACCTAAAGATGCTGTTATAGCATACTTACCACAGCATTTACTGACTGCTGATAACTGTACAGTAATGGAAGAAACTTCTAAAGCGTTCTCAGAGGTATTCTCAATGAAAAAAGAGATAGATGAGCTTAATGAAGAACTAACTGTACGTACAGATTATGAGAGTGACGCTTATATGAAGTTGATCGAGAGAGTATCTGAGTTAAGTGAGAAGTTCTATTCTATCGAAGAAGTGAATTATGAGGCAGAGGTAGAGAAGATTCTTAAAGGATTAGGGTTTACAAGAGAAGATTTTTCACGTCCTACTTCTGAATTCAGTGGTGGATGGAGAATGCGTATCGAATTAGCAAAGATATTATTGCTTAAGCCAGATTTGATTTTATTAGATGAGCCTACGAACCACATGGATATCGAGAGTATTCAGTGGTTAGAAGATTTCTTGATTAATTCGGCTAAGGCTGTTATGGTTATTTCGCATGACCGTGCATTCGTTGATAATATTACTAATCGTACGATAGAAGTAACGATGGGTAAAATCTATGATTACAAAGCTAAATATTCAGATTATTTAGTATTGCGTCAAGATAGACGAGCTCATCAGTTAAAAGCATATGAGGAGCAACAAAAGATGATTGCTGAAAATACTGAGTTCATCGAGCGTTTTAAAGGAACATATTCTAAAACGTTGCAAGTGCAGTCACGTGTGAAGATGTTAGAAAAGTTAGATATTATCGAAGTAGATGAAGTAGATAACTCAGCATTGAGATTAAAATTCCCACCAGCTGCACGTTCAGGACAGTACCCTATCGTAGTGAAAGAACTTTCTAAGAAGTATGGTGATCATGTAGTGTTTAAGGATGCAAGTATAGTAGTAGAGCGCGGACAGAAAGTATCTTTCGTAGGAAAGAACGGTGAAGGTAAATCTACTATGATTAAGGCTATTATGAAAGAAATAGACTTCGAAGGAAGTTTAGAATTAGGTCATAATGTTCAGGTGGGATATTTCGCACAGAATCAAGCTTCATTATTAGATGAGAATCAAACAATATTTGAAACTGTAGATAGAATCGCAGAAGGAGATATTAGAACACAGATTAAGAATATCTTAGGGGCATTTATGTTCTCTGGAGATGATATTCAAAAGAAAGTAAAGGTATTATCTGGAGGAGAGAAGACTCGTTTAGCGATGGTAAAACTACTGTTAGAGCCTTATAATGTATTGATTCTAGATGAGCCAACTAACCATTTAGATATGAAGACGAAGGATATTATCAAGGATGCTTTAAAGGATTTTGAAGGAACAGTGATTTTAGTATCTCACGACCGTGATTTCTTAGATGGATTAGCAGAGAAAGTATTTGAGTTTGGCAATAAACGAGTAGTAGAGCATTTCGAAGATATCAAAGGATTCTTAGAATTGAAGAAGATGGAAAGTCTTAGAGAGATCGAGAAGAAATAATAGATAACAATCAGTTCAATTGTAATTAT
>JBOFGJ010000562.1:0-26407 GCA_051649065.1 Flavobacterium sp.
TGTTGGAACATTAGCAGGACACAGAAGTCAGTTAGCTATAGCAGCAGGTAGTGGAGCCGCAGTTGCTACAGATATTCTTACTTTATGGAACGATGGTGTAGAGACACATAGTCACGATAGTATACGAGTGAAGTAGTTAGCTTCATTTAAACAAAATAATAAGGGTGCTAAGTTTTAACTTAAGCACCCTTATTATTTTATTTATAGTAATTGTTTTTAATCTAGTTTTAATATACTAATCCTACGTTATCTATCCATAGACGACTATCCGTATTACCGATATACGCACCACCATTACTAGAAGAGAATTGTACGATTAGGTGAGTTACTTCATCGTCTGCTGTTCCCCATCCCTCTTCTTGGATAGGAACCATCTTACCTTTACTGTTTCTTGTATAATAAGCGTTACCCCCGCTTCTTAGCGCCATATATGACGCATAATTACTTTGTTTAGATATGTCACCATAATTAACTGTTAGGCGGTGTTTATTTTGCCAAGTCTTAATAGATTTGTCCATAAGCTCCCAACCTGTACCTATGCGTTTAGCGTGTATATTACCATCTTTATCTTCCCATCTTTTTTGAAGTAAGATTTGTATCTCTGCTTTATCTGTTCTATTAGCATCAGTACCACTTCCCATTCCATTTACTTTCTTAGATTGACCTCCAGTAGTAACTTTGTAATCAAACTGTAGTGCTTTAGGCTTTTTAGTAAAGGCGATACCTGTTACTAATTTGCTTTGAGGATTCTTAGTATCTGTAATAGGCTCTAACATCTCTCCTAAAAAGATAGTACCACTAGCAAGTACATTGATGTTGATAACACCTAGAACTTTTACTTTTTCAATACGTGTTTCTAGACGAGCAGCATATCCATTGTCTCTTTTTTCAGGAAACACAGTTACGCTACCTTTCGTGATACCACTAACTGTAGCTAACACAGAAGAGGTTGCCCATGGAGACTTTTTATTTTTATAAGGGGTGTTGTCTTTTAATGTATCTTTTGTTTCTGTTATTTCATATAAATACTGTGTTTTACCACCGATTACAAAAGATTCTTTAATCTCACGTACCATCCAATGGTCCATATTACCTAAGCGGATAGCTTCTACTTTATCACTTTGAGCTGTTGCTGCAAAAGGCAAGGCAAGCATCAGTAAGGCAAGTATGTTAAGTTTTGGTTTTGTTGTCATATTGTTATTTTGTTAGTCTTTAATGTTGTTCTTTTTAAGCATTTCGAAGTCTTCTTTTTTCAAGTTCATCTTTGTATACGGCACAGCTATATCATGATCATTAAGATACATACGCGCTTCAACATTAAATGCTCTATTCACTAGAGATAGATCTTTCTCTAGATAAGCCGTGCGAATGTGTGCTGCATTAATCATAGTGTGAAAGACTGTATTCGTAGATATTGGTTTGTCTTTATTATCATGGACAGCTTTCATTCTCTTCTCATTACTAGCTATATATTGATTCGAAAACCACATTATGAATGGGACTCTAAGCTGATAGTACGTTGGGCTAGGAGAGGCGTGTAAGAATCTATTTCTATCGTCATCGAACAAGTCTTCACCATGATCTGACGTATATAACATAGCTACATCAGCATTAGTCTGCTCCAGTGCTTTAATCGTTTGTGATAAGAAGTAATCTGTGTACAGAATAGTATTGTCATAAGCATTAATCAGTTGTTGTTTCTCTGATTTTCTTACTCCGCCCACATTGTCAGGAGTAAACTGTCTAAACTTCTCTGGATAACGCTCCATATAATTGAAATGCGAACCATAACTATGTAATAAAATGAATAAATCACCAGTATTATCAGTTATTTCTTGTTGCATTAATGTTACGAGCTCTTCATCATAGTGATTTTCAGTCATACGTGTTTTACTATCTGTAGATCGTATCGTCTTATAGATATCAGCTTCTTTAGTAAAGAATTCGATGAATGAAGAGTTCTCTGCTTGATTTGATAGACAAATTGTTTTAAACCCAGCCTCCTTAAAGGCATGAATAATTCCTTTTTTTCGATAGATAGAATTGTAGTTTTCAGCTTCCGCATCAGATAGTATCATCGATACACTCTTATGAGTGGTGTTGGATTGAGTCAACGCATCTTTAAAGATGATAAGGTTTTCTTGTTGCTTTAGATTTGGATTAGTCTCTCTATCATAACCATATAAAGACCAATTATCAGCTCTACTCGTTTCTCCGATAACAAGCACATAGATTTGTCTTTCCTTATTAGGGACACTATCTCTATATGCTTTAAAAGAGAAGTCTTTAGACGTTTCTGGATAGCGTTGTACTTTATCCCATTTGTTAACAGCAAAACCTAAGTTATGCAATGCGTTTACAGGATATACATCTTGATTAAAAGCAAAGGTATTTGTGTTTTTATTAGTACTGTAAAACGATAGTACTAATGAGGCTATTAATAGCAGTACAGCTGGTAAAACAGTCAATCTTCTAAAGCTCCAATCTAAGTAGTTTTTCTTTTTCCATTGGCGTATAGCTAATACGATAGGAGGTATGTATAGAAAGCAAACTAATGCAATAGAGGGTAGCAAACTACCTAGTAATTCGTTAATCTCAGATGTATTGGTGGTTGCAACGTTTAAGAACATATCTGCGGCAATAACATCTTCTCCGAACAAGTAGAATAATACAATCTGAAAGGCGTGTAAGAACATTAAGGGAAAGCATAGAAGTAACCAAGCTCCTGAGTTTTTAAACGCTGAGAAGATAGTCATGAATAATCCTAAAGGAAATAGTATGACTACTATCCGCCCTAGTAGATCTACTGGCTGCGTAAAGGCAAAATAAAAGCTAGGTGCCATATTCACTAGAATATAGAACCAAAATAATGCTATAGGATTATTAATTGTTCTACTGAATAATCGCTTAGTTTGGATGTTGTCTACCATAGTTTTAATTAAAACGATTCATATATATTAAAGTAGAATCCACTTTGTCCCTTACCGAATCCGTAGTCAAGGCGTACGTTCACTCTGTTCTTAAATTCCCATCGATAACCTATACCGTAAGTAGGAAGTGTATGTGTCCAGTCAAACTCTTTCATATTCTTAAACACATTACCTGCTCCACCCCATATAGCTACACCATGGCGATTATAGATCTTTTGTCTTAACTCTACTTGAGTATTAATCTGTTTTCGATCTCTATATTGTCCCATAAAGTAACCTCTCATTTGTCTAGCTCCTCCTATTTTAGAGAGCATTGTCCACGGAACATCTCCATTATTGAACTCACCATTAAGATCAAAGGCAATAAGACCATCTTTCCATACTTCTTTATAAGCACGAGTAGTAAACTTAATATTACCAAAGTGCTTATTACTTCCTAATGATTTAGGGTAAAATGTTTGTTCATATTGAATGAATAATCCTTTGCTAGGGTTTGGTATAAAGTCTCTACTGTCATATTGAGCTATAAAACCACCTCCGATAGCGGTATTCTTAGAATCAGTATCAGGTCTTACATTAATATCTTGAAAATTTCTACTTTGTATATTCTGAGCAGAGAATACTAATCCTACATAGGTATTAGGTAATATTTTTCTAAGTATATCAAATTTTAACCCTAAATGATATTCATCGTATTTTGTATATTCACCTAGATCACCTGCTTCATAGCCGATACCGAAATATTTACTAGGCATATATTTAAATGCCATATCATAGTGAAATCTATAATCATCATTGGGAAATATAGTGGTATTCTCTACTCCAATAGCAAAAAAGCCACTAGTAGTAAAGTTAGTATAAATAGCCACATCAGATGGAGGTAAACTTAAATCTTCTTTATCTAATCGATATAATCCTGATGCTACGATTCCTAATCCTAGTTTAGTATCAACGGAGTAACTAGGTCCACCTATAAAAGATAAGTCAAACTTGCTTTGTGATTTGTCTTTTTTAGCTTCTTCAAAGTAAGAGATAACGCGATCAAAGAATTTTTTATTCGTAGCACTACTATCCCGGAGCTCTTCATTAGGAATATCACTTGTACGTTCTTGTGCAAGTGTTATGGTGCTCGTCATTAGTGAGATAACGCTTATTGTTGTTAGTAAGTATTTGTAAGTCATATATTGTTATAAGAGGGCAAATTTACGCAATTTACGGGTTCTAGAATCTTGAAAATTCCTAAATAAAAATGATATTAAGTGTTTATTAACTAAGTTTTAGAAAGTTTAAACTTTATTTAAGCTTTAACTATTGCTAACTACTAGAAGTTGTGCGTAAACAATTAGTAAAGAAAGTATTAATATAAAACTTATAACAAAATATTGAAGTGAAGATATCTTGATATTGTGAAATTTCATTGCTTTCAGATATAGAATAACAGGAATAACAAGTGCTAAGATTACTCCAGCTATAGCTGCATATCCTAATGCTAGAATAAATCCCTCTGGATAGAATAGAGCGAACATTAATGGTGGAACAAATGTGCAGACAGTGGCTAAAGGTTTTATAATGCTTTTTTTCTTGTCTTTAAATAAGTCTCTATAGTAATCAAATAAACCGATACTTACACCTAAAAATGACGTTCCTAATGCTGTAGCAGCGAAGAAACTAAACAAGGTTTCTATAGAGGTAGAATGTGATAGTTCTCTAATGCTCAATAGCAATCCTTTTACTTCAGAGTGTTCATTTAAGATCTGCATAAACGCAGTCTGGTCTAAACTGCCAAGTATAACGATTTGCCAAACTAAATAAATAGCTAATGGTAATAAACTACCTAGTATAAATGCTTTCTTAAGCATCTTTTTATTTCCATCTAGATAATCTACTATACTTGGGATACTACCGTGAAAACCAAAAGAAGTAAATATAGCTGGGATAGACATAATTACTAGCCCTTGTGATAAGGGCATATGAAGTAAATTTGCCCATTTTATTAATGGGGTCATTAAGATTACTAACAAAACTAAGAATACTACCTTAGCACCAAACAAGATGCGTGTGAACCAGTCAACCCATTTAGTACCAATAATAACTACTGTACTAAAAACAAGAGAAAATGTTAATACTGCTAATCGATCATCTATATTGGTATCAAATAATAGGTCGATATTAGTTTTTAGAATAGTTCCTCCACCAGACATATAAGCGGCTGTAAGACCATATATTAGAAACATAAGACTTAGTCCAGCTATCCTATTGACTAGTAATCCTGCATACTTTTTAGTCAATGTGTCAAACCCATCTTTAGAACTATTAAAGTCATAAATACGCACCATTAATAAGGCTGTGTAACACATCGCAAACCAAATAACAAATAACAAAAGAGTTGCTCCTAAGAAGCCTACACCTGCTGAGGTAATAGGCATCGCTAGCATTCCTCCTCCTATAGAAGAACCCGCGATAATTAATATACTTCCTAATAGTCTGCTATTCATTTTTCTGTTTTTAGAAAACAAAGGTAACGAAAACCAACTTGATTATTAATGGCGTGCTTAGAGGGAATCTTTAAATGCTTTCGTCTTGGTTTTTAATAATCGAATTTATTTGATCACTAAGTTTTTTTGTAAACATATGCTGTGATTATTTAACTAATCTAGTATGTTCTTGTCAATCCAATCTAGTATATCAGAATGATTTTCTGCATCAAATTTTCTAGCATTTAGAAAATCTTGTTTTGACATTTCTAGAAGTAAATCAGAGTCTTCTAAAGTAAAAGTAACAGGTAAAGGCACTCCCTTTCTAAACCAATCAACATAAGTGATTGTCGGTTTGATTTTAATTGAAGAATCCTGTTCCATTATCTTCATAAGTAATGTTTGAAAGAAATATTCATCAACACAAAATGAATGTTTAAAAAATGGGTACAAATTATTATAATCTTGATGATAATAATCAATAATTTTTTTTAGCGTTTTATAACTCAATGACCACCAATTAGATCCTTTGTAAAACTCTATAGGAGTATTTAATTTCTTCTCATAAAAAAAATACTTTAAGTACTTAAACTTAAAACATCCTTTTAGTAATGATTTGTAAATACCAGTGAAATTGTGTTTTTTGAAAATGACATAATCTCCGCGTTTGTCACTTCTATTTATTTTGTAACCCTTAAAATTTAAGTAAGGTCTTGGAAATGATTCTTTAGCTAATAATATTTCAATAAAATCTATTGATATATTTTCTTTGTAAAACTCAGAGACTTCAATACTCTTTTTTAAAGGATAATCTTGACCACTCTTTAGTTCGATTCGATCTTCAGGTTGAACATCATAATGTTCTAATTCATAAATAAGGTTTAAGGTTGCTTGTACTATTGAGTAATCTCCCCAAATACAATTAACTCGATTGTCGATGAAGTGAACATTAGGGTACTGACAACACTCTTTAAATAGCTCAACATTACTTTTTATATCAACATGAATTAAAAAAACAGACTGTTTTTCATTCATTTGTGTTATCATACGAATTAACTGTTGAGGATTAGTATGTGCCAGGACTAAGTAAAATGTTCTCATTTATTTATGATTGTTTTAGATTTAACAAATGTAATTATTCTTATGGTTGTATAATTCTAAAAAGGATATTAATGAATAAAAAAGGTAGTGATTAGTTGTTAGTGAGGTTATTGGAAATGTTGTAATGTGAACTAATTATTAAATTATTTTCTCACTTTTGTTAATATCTTTAATTCTTGTCTATATTTGCAATATGCAAGCAAAGAAAAACATAGCGAGAATACTATTGGTGGTGGCCATTATGTTTACCATTGTTTTTCAGTTTGTGCATAGTTATGAGCATATCTCTGCTTCTTTTGAATATGAGAAAGAACATAGTACACATACTCACTTCACAGAAAAGAGAGGAGATCATACAAACCAAATTACTTTTACGGAAACACATAGTCAACTAGACAAGTGTTTTGTATGTGATACAATACTTAATCCTGCTATTACTACTGATATCTTATCTATTGATTTCAGTACTTATGAAGTAGCAATGGAGGTACAAAGTCTAATATCTCTATCTGTTACTCCATTATCACATGTATATTTTTCGCTTAGGGCTCCCCCTGTATTGGCATAAATCAATGTTTTAATCTCCTACACTTGTAGAGAGATTGATTATTTATGTTCAATTAAAATATTAGCGATTCAATGAGAATATCTATTCTTGTGCTTTCACTAATGCTTTGTATCAGTGCTTATTCACAGCAACAATATGTTGTGAAAGGTAAAGTGTCTGATGTTTATGGAGAAGCTTTAGTTGGAAGTAATATATCTTTTGCAGGTTTACAGTCTGGAACTGACCTGAAAGGACAATTTACATCTACACCTGTATTAGCAGGTAAACATCGATTATTAGTAGAATACTTAGGGTATAAATCCATAGATACGATATTAACTGTGAAAGCAGATATGTATTTAGATCTACATCTTAAGACAGACAATACTCTTTTAGACCAAGTGGTAGTATCTACTCATGGGCTTAAGACTATTGCTAATACAGAAGTGGTTTCGAATAAGAAACTTGTTGAGAGTTTTTCTGGTTCATTTGCCAAAACATTAGAGTCTGTACCAGGAGTTAATGCTATGGAGATAGGCGCAGGAGCTTCTAAACCTATTATTCGCGGACTTGGGTTTAACCGTGTGGCGGTGGCTGAGAACGGAGCAAAACAAGAAGGACAACAATGGGGGGCTGACCATGGTCTAGAGATAGATGCATTTAGTACTGAGGAAGTTGAGGTTATTAAAGGCGTGGGGACTATCGAGTATGGTAGTGATGCTATCGGTGGTGTGATTAAGATTAATAATGAGAAAGTGCCTGAAGTACATTCGTTTAATGGAAGTGCCACGATGTTTGGCAAGACGGTAAATGATTCTTATGGTGCTTCAGTGCAAGTAAAAGGAAGGGGAGAGAAGTTCTTCTATAAGTTTAAGGCTACAGGACAAGACGCTGGAGACTATCGCGTGCCTGTATCTGAGATAGACTACTTAAATACGATTATCCCTATTCACGGGAATAGAATGAAGAATACCGCCTCTAAGAACTTTGCGTTATATGGGCAGATAGGATATGTAGATGATAACTTTAAGAATATATTGAGTATTAGCAATGTGTATGATAAGAGTGGTTTTTTCCCTGGATCACATGGATTGCCTAATGTAGCAGCTGTAGCTGACGATGGAGATCACCGCAATATAGAATATCCACGTCAGAATGTTAATCACTTTAAAGTTGTAAATACAACTACTTGGGATAGTTCACTGCAAGACAAGTGGACGTTTATGGTAGCATATCAAAATAATAGAAGACAAGAGCATAGTCTATTTCATTCACACTTTGATGATCAGACTCCACCTACTTCAAACCCAAATCTTGAATTGCAATTTGTATTAAATACAGTGGATGCTTCTGTGAAGTATGAGCATCTGTTTGATAATAATCACAAGTTGACTTTAGGTGCACAACAAAATTTTCAGAACAATACTATCGATGGATATGGTTTCTTATTGCCAAAATATAATAAGCAAGGAACTGGTATATTTGGTATGTATGAATACTTCGTTAATGATAAACTTACGTTAGAAGGAGGAGCTCGTTTTGATTATGCAAGTGTACACGTTAAACCATTCTATGATCAGTTCCTTTATGACTACTTAAAGGAGCAAGGCTATGCTGATCAGATGGCTAATAAATATGCACAGAGAAGTACGACTACTGATAGAGATTTTACTAGTGTAAATGGAATGATAGGGGCAAAGTACGCTCTTAATGATAAGTTTAACTTTGGAGCTACCGTGGGTACTAACTTTAGATTTCCCACTGCTATCGAGTTAGCATCTAATGGTGTGCACCATGGAGCTTTTAGACACGAGAAAGGAAACCCTGACTTAGACCCAGAGAAAGGTATTGCATTAGACTTTAGAGCAGAATTTAAGACGGAGACGTTTAACACTACTTTTAGTCCATATATGTATTACTTCTCTAACTATATATATCTTAAGCCAACAGGGAAGTTCTCTATACTTCCAGATAGTGGACAGATATATGAATATACTCAGTCAGAAGCTATTATCAGTGGTTTTGAATGGAAAGTAGAGAAGCGTTTCTTTGAACGCTTAAATGTATCAGCTGTATTAGAGTATATCTATAATCAGCAGGTATCGAATGGACAGAATGGGGCTTATCCACTGCCATTTACACCTCCGATGAATGTATTCGGAGAGGTGAGATATACTTTCGGAGATACTAATCTGTTTAAAGAGTCTGATATTTACTTTAATGGTAAATGGTATGCTAAACAAGAGCGTATCGCACAAGGGGAAGAGATTACACCTAGTAGTCAGAGCTTTGGTGCAGGGATATCATCTACGATACAGTTAGGAAAAGTGAAAGCGCGTACAACGCTTTCTGTTACTAATATGTTCGATACGAAGATACTTAATCACACTAGCTTCTACAGACCATTAGGTATCCCTGAATTAGGTCGTTCAATACAATTGATGATCCAAGTGCCATTCTAATATGACAGATAAGAACATACGTGCTATAGTATGTTCATTATGGAGCACCTTGTTTTTGGTGCCATTACTGAACAATACTCTTCACTATGTCATCATTGATCATCATTTCGGACAGAAATCTAACAAGTTAGAATATGTAGATAGTAATACGACTCACTACTGTGAGCAGTATTTGTGCAAGCTATCACCAGTTATAGAACATTCGTTTGTTACCATAGAGCTATGGGTAGATAGATGGTGTGATGAATTATTAGTCGATGTAGTAGCCAGCTATAAAGAATGTCTGTTTCCCTTTTATTGGCTAAGAGGTCCTCCTGTGAATTAGTACCCCAATACTTATTTTGCAAAAGGAAGAAACAAAGACAATTTATTAAAAACACTAGATTGTGTTTAGTCTTTAGTACAGCACAATCTAGTTTAATATTTCAAGAAAATGAAACAATTAAAATATATACTGAGCGTATCATTATTAAGTAGTGTATTATTCACATCATGTCTTAAAAGTGATGGAGATATGGATACTGAAAAACCTGTAATAAAACTTAATGCACCAGTAGAAGGAGCTAACTTAGAGGCTGGTGAGAGTATTCATTTTGATATGGACTTATCAGATAATATAGCTTTAGGGTCTTATGATATAGATATACATTCTGCTGAAGGGCATTCGCATACACATAGTACTGCCGTTAAAGATGCAGATCATGACCATGATCACGATCATGAAGAAGATCCAGAGAATGCTCATCGTAAATCATTCAAATATAAAAATAGTTGGGATGATATTTATGGACAACGCAATGCACATATTCACCACCATGAAATTGTAATTGATAAAGACGCAAAAAGAGGTGAATATCACTTCGTCGTTAAAGTATTAGACAAAGCAGGTAATCAAGCTATGGAATACCGTACTGTGAACATCGTAGACCCAGGTAAGGGAGATGATGACCATGAACACAAGCATTAATAGTAGGAAATAATGTTAATTAATAGAGAGTAAGGGGATTCCTCCTTGCTCTTTATTATTTAATAGATATATTTACTAACTCATTATTTAAAGAATAACTAACTTAAATATTTATGAAAAAAACACTTATGACTTTACTCGTTGCTACGATCATTGTTTCTTGTAAACAAGGAACTACTGAAGAAGCAGTGGTGGATTTAAAATACCCTGAAACGAAGAAGGGTGATGTAAAAGATACTTACTTCGGTGTAGAGGTCGCTGATCCATATAGATGGTTAGAAGACGATAGATCTGAAGAGACTGCTGCTTGGGTAAAAGCAGAGAACCAAGTTACTTTTGATTACTTAGCACAGATTCCATTCAGAGATGACCTAAAAAAGCAAATGGAAGAAGCTTGGAACTATGAGAAAATAGGTGCTCCTTTTAAAGAAGGTAAGTATACTTACTTCTTTAAAAATGACGGGTTGCAAAACCAATCTATTTTATATCGCAAGGATGCAGCAGGGAAAGAAGAAGTATTCTTGGATCCTAATCAATTCTCTAAAGACGGTACTACTTCATTAGGTAGTGTTGACTTCTCTGAGGATGGTTCTAAAGTAGCTTATGCAATCTCTGAAGGTGGTAGTGACTGGAGAAAAGTGATTGTATTAGATGCTGAGACTAAGAAAGTAATAGGAGATACATTAGTAGATGTAAAGTTTAGTGGCGTTTCTTGGTTTGGCAATGAAGGGTTCTATTACTCTAGCTATGACAAACCTACGGGAAGTGAGCTATCAGCGAAGACTGATCAACACAAATTATATTACCACAAGTTAGGTACAGCTCAGAAAGAGGACGCACTTATCTTTGGTAAAGATCAGAAGAGACGTTATGTAGGTGGATCAGTTACTGCTGATAACAAGTATTTGGTTATCACGGCTGCTAACTCTACTTATGGTAATGAACTTTATTTAAAAGACCTTTCAGTACCTAATAGCCCTATAGTTACCCTAGTTAATAACTTCGACAGTAGTAATGGTGTATTAGACAGCAAAGATGGTAAGCTGTATATCGAGACGGACTATAAAGCTCCTAATACAAGAGTGGTAACAGTAGATGCTAAGAATGCAGGACAAGCTAATTGGGTTGACTTTATCCCAGAGACTAAAAATGTATTGACACCTAGTACAGGTGCAGGTTATATCTTTGCTAATTACTTAAAAGATGCTGTAGCTTATGTAGAGCAGTATGATTATACAGGTAAGAAAGTAAGAGTAGTTGAACTACCAGGTATCGGAACTGTAAGCGGTTTTGGAGGTAAGAAGGAGGATACTACTATCTATTATTCTTTTACTAACTATATCACAGCAGGTAGTATTTATGCTTTTGATCCTATAAGCGGAACTTCTAAAGTATATGAACAACCTAAAGTGAAGTTTGATTCTTCTAAATACGAGTCTAAACAAGTATTCTATACTTCTAAAGATGGAACTAAAGTACCGATGATTATCACGCATAAGAAAGGGCTTAAGTTAGACGGAAAGAATCCAACGATGCTTTATGCATATGGAGGTTTTAATATTAGTTTGACACCAGTATTCAGCATTGCTAATGCGATATGGTTAGAGAACGGTGGAGTATATGCTGTACCTAATCTAAGAGGTGGAGGAGAGTATGGTAAAGAGTGGCACGTAGCAGGAACTCAATTACAAAAACAAAATGTTTTTGACGATTTCATAGCAGCTGGTCAGTACTTAATTGATAATAAATATACATCATCTGACTTCCTAGCTATTAAAGGAGGATCTAATGGAGGTTTATTAGTAGGTGCAACAATGACTCAACGTCCTGATCTTATGAAGGTAGCTTTACCAGCAGTAGGAGTATTAGATATGCTTCGCTACCACACTTTCACAGCTGGAGCTGGATGGGCGTATGACTATGGTACTTCAGAAGATAGCAAAGAAATGTTCGAGTACTTAAAAGGTTACTCTCCATTACACAATGTAAAAGCTGTAGCATATCCTGCTACTATGGTGACTACAGGGGATCATGATGATAGAGTAGTACCAGCGCACAGCTTTAAATTTGCAGCTGAGTTACAAGCTAAAAATACAGGTAAGAACCCAATGCTTATCCGTATCGAAACAAATGCTGGACATGGTGCAGGTAAATCTATTGCTCAACAAATTCAAGAGCACGTTGATTTACAAGCGTTCACATTATACAATATGGGAATTAAGAAACTAAAATAAGAATACCTTATTCTAGATAGTAAAAAAGGCAAGTCAATGAGTTGACTTGCCTTATTTATTATGCGTTTCTTGCTACTGCTGTTATTCATATTTATAATCCTTAACACCAGCGTTAATTTCTACATTGATGAAGTTTTGTTCAGGTGGGATTGGACATGAGAACTTAGGGTTGTATACGCAGTAAGGATTATAGGCTAGATTAAAGTTAATCGTGATATTATCTCCTTCAGGTATTTGTAAATCTAAGTATCTACCTCCACCATAAGAAGTAACTCCTGATGTTAGGTCTGTAAAGGGTAAGAACAAGTGATTAACATATTCTTTTTTTTCTCTGACAGTCAAATCTTGAAACACATCTACTTTATACTCTTTTTCTTTTAAAGAGAAAGTTATTACTCCGTATTTTACATAGGTGGGTCTTCTCGCAGTTGTAGTAGGCATTTCAAACGGCTTTTCATCAGGTGTACGTGTTAACTTACCTTCTATAACAAAATCGTCACTTATAGGGAAGAAATCTAAACTTTTAAATTTCTTAATTGCATCTTTTGGAAGTGGTGAAGTCTTCGTATCGCTAAATTCTTTATTAAGGTTTTTTTGGAATAGTATAGCTTTGTCTGTTTCGTTAGCGGGTGTATTATCACAGCTTATACCTAAAAAAGCAATGAATGCCATGGCGATAAGTTTCTTCATGTCTTATAATTTGTTTAATAAGTATAAAATAAAAGACTTGCCATCACAATGGCAAGTCTTTTATCATTTTATTATGGTAATGTGTTATTATCCTAAGTGAGCACGTAGCATCCATGCTGTTTTTTCGTGTGCTTCCATCAGTCCGATTAAGAAGTCAGCCGTACTCTTGTCATTTGACTCCTCGATAGCATCGATGTTTTCTCTAATAAAAACAATAATTGTTTCATAGTCAATTAATAACTCACTAATCCAAGATTTACTGTCATTACTAGTAGTAGATCTCTCTTCAGTAAGATGAGTTAAACGCAAATAATCTTTTAGTGATGATGGTGCATAGTGACCTAATGTTTTAATACGCTCAGCGATGTTGTCTACATTAATGATCAACTCATTATACAATTCTTCAAAGTATAGGTGTTTTGAATGGAAGTCAACCCCCTCTACATTATAGTGAGCATTTCTGGTTTTAGTATATAGAATAAACTCATCTGCTAATAATTTTGCTAATACGTCTGCGTTAAACTGACGTGCTTTTTCTGATAACCCAATATTTGCTTTCATAGTTTTTGTTTTTTTATTACGATGTAAATTTACAAAAAATGGTATGTGAAAACACTGAATAGTAATTGATTGTATTTATTAAACTATCGAAAAGTTTTATACTAAAAGTAAAAGTTTTCTCTGAGCAATAAATAAAAAAAGGAGCTCCGAAGAACTCCTTAGTGTATTAATTAAAATACTATTTTTTGATTATTTCAGAGATAGCTTCTGCTTTATCTTTTACTTCCTCTGCTTTCTTTTTAGTAGCGTCTTTAGCTTCTTCTACCTTTTTTTCAGTAGCATCTTTAGCTTCCTCTACAGCATCACCTGTTTTAGTAGCTATTTCTTCTACTTTAGCTTTAGCGTCATCCCAAGTTTTTTGTGCTGCATCTAAAGCTTTTTTAGCTTCTTCTTCAGCTTTCTTGTCTCCTTTTTTTACTGCTTCTTCTACAGCTTTTTTAGCATCAGCTAATTTAGTTTCAGCATCAGCTTTAGCTTTTTCGAATTCTGTAGTAGCTGTAGTAGCTTCTGTTTCAGTTGTTGCTTCAGTTGTTTCTGGAGTAACTTCTGTCTCTACTTTGTCTTTACATGATGTAGCGAATAATAATCCTACAACTGCGAATGATAACAATACTTTTTTCATAGTAATTTATTTTAGTTCAAACCAAATGTATAAAAAAATATAAAGACTGTTGCATTAATAACAGAAATATTTATTTACCTTTTTTATTTTTTTCAGAAGAATTTTCTTTGTCTTCATTGAATTTAAGAGGACCAAAACCATTAATATATCTTGTAATGGTGTTCTTTCTTTTATTGATGTATGGCCCAGAATTATTAGCCTTGTATCTACGAGGATTAGGTAAGATGACTGCAATACCAGCTGCTTCTCTAGCAGATAAATTCTTCGCATCTTTATTATACCAATGTTGAGCTGCTGCCTGTGCCCCATAGATACCATCTCCCATCTCTATACTATTCAAATAGACTTCAAGTATTCTTTCTTTAGACCACAGAAGTTCTATAAGGACAGTGAAGTACGCCTCAAATCCTTTTCGGATATAACTACGCCCAGGCCATAAGAACACGTTCTTAGCGGTCTGCTGAGAGATTGTACTCCCTCCTTTAAGTTTCTTTCCTTTCTCGTTATTCTTCATTGCCTTTTCAATGGCTTTAAAGTCAAATCCATTATGTTGAATGAATGTACCGTCTTCACTAGTTATAACTGCTTTTTGTAAGTTCGTACTGATGTCTTCCATCGGTACCCAGCTATGTTTTAGTGTCATTGGTTTATTGTCCTTAACCTGTTCATATAATCTGATGAACATTAACGGAGTATAAGGAATCGGTACAAAGCGAAAGAAGATTACTGAGGTGATACTCAATATAAAAAAGGCTAGTATAACCTTAAAGATAAGTCGTGTTATTTTTCTTATCATAGCGAAAGAAGGGGTTTAAAAAACGGAGCAAAAGTAGTTAAAATAATGTTTCATTTTCAAAAAATATATTTAATAAAAATATGGAGATAGATAATAACAAAGATATTAATTTAATATTTATAATCGCTTGATATGGTGTGTATTGTGTGGTTTTTATATTACTACGTTATTTTGAATTTACATATGATATTTAAATAAAAAACTCGCCATAGTAGCGAGTTTAGGTTGTAATCATAATAAGTAATAAGAAATTAGACATACGTCTCTCCCCTTAATTTATTGAGGGTTGGTTGTCCACAGGGATACTGTTTTAACCATGGCTCTTCTAGGTAATCTTAATGTAGCTACGATAAGCTCAGCGAAGTCTTCAGGTTGTAAGATATGATCAGGATTACCATCTGTAAGTCCTAAATCTATTGACATATCTGAAGCGATAGTACTCGGTGTTAGTGTACATACTCTTATATTATTCTTGCGAACTTCTTTCATCAGTGATTCAGACATTCCGATCACAGCAAATTTTGAAGCAGAATAAGCAGATGTAGTTGCATTTCCATTTAGACCAGCAGTAGAAGCTACGTTAAAGATATCTCCTTCATTCTGGTCGATCAGATGAGGTAGTACTTCTCTTGTCACATTATATACTCCCATTACGTTAGTTAGTAAAATTTCTTCCCAACGTTCAGCAGACATATCTGTAAACTTTCCGAACTCTGATATACCAGCATTATTGACTAATATATCTACTCCACCTAGTGTATTTATGATATTCGCTATCTCTGTTTTTACTTTTGCCTTATCAGTAACATCGAATGCTGCATAAGTAGCTTTCACTCCTAATGCTTCTAATTCTGCTACTGTAGCTTGCAATGTTTTTTCGTTTCTACCAGTAATAGCTACGTTTATCCCTTCTTGAGCAAAAGCTATTGCTGTTGCTTTACCTAATCCTCTTCCACCACCTGTGATAATTGCATTTTTACCTTTCAATTTCATATTTTTAATGCTTTAATGTAAAGATATATAATTTATTAGTAAATTAGTATTTCCCTAATGTTAAATTTAATTCTTATCTATAAATTTTTCGATAGAATTCCACAAATTATAGCGTTTGATTAGCGCTTGTTTTGAGATTACTACTACGTCATTCCACTTCTGATTATCTTCTCCACATAACTCAGAAATCATCTTCATAGCCATTGGGCCATGTTCATCTCCATCTAATTCGATATGGCGTTCAAAGTAATATACTAATTTTGTTAAGTCTGTTTCAGGAAAGTTTTGTTGAAACCCTTTTAGAATCTCTGTAAACATTGACGGAATTAAGTCTTCACGTCCGAAAGTAAATGCAGCTGCTATCTCATGTGCCTTACCTGCCTCAATAGTCTTAAATGTAAAGTCTAGAAAGTCTTTAATTCCAGTATCTAAATCTGTTTTTGCAATTGCTTCGAAGATAGGCGTACCTCCTTTTAGATTGTTGATTAAAGCTGTGATACCTGTAGTATCTGCATTAGCTGTTAACATTGCATCTAGATACATTTCGAAGTGACTAAGACGTTGACCATCATAAGCCAAGTCTGATTCCTCTGCCAAGACTATTTCATTTATCAAATAACGTGTCTGTGGATATGGAGATGCAAACCACGGAGTAGTTGTGCAAGTTAATTGCTGTTGTAGCGCTTTAAGTAAAGACATAAAATCCCAAACCGCATATACATGCCCTTCCATAAAAGCACATAAGTCTGGTATCGTCTTTATCTTATTATAAAGTGGGTGTTGAAGTAAAGCATTTCTTTCTTCAGCGATTTGTACATTGATTTCTTGAATAGTCATATCTACTTAATTTGGTACAAAAGTAAAAAAGCTTCACCGAAAGGCGAAGCTCTTTATATAAAGTTTATCTATTGATATATTTATTACTTAAATGCTGCAAATCCTGTCACATCCATACCTGTGATTAACAAGTGGATATCATGTGTTCCCTCATACGTTACTACAGACTCTAAGTTCATCATATGACGCATGATAGAATATTCACCAGTGATTCCCATACCACCTAGCATCTGACGAGCATCGCGAGCGATGTCTAATGCCATAGCTACATTATTACGCTTTGCCATAGAGATTTGGGCAGATGTAGCTCTTCCTTCATTTCTAAGCACTCCTAATCTCCATGTTAGTAACTGTGCCTTAGTAATCTCTGTGATCATCTCTGCTAATTTCTTTTGTTGAAGTTGAGTAGCCCCGATAGGTTTGTCAAACTGTATGCGCTCTTTAGAGTAGCGAAGCGCAGTGTCATAGCAGTCCATCGCCGCTCCGATAGCACCCCAAGCGATACCATATCTAGCAGAATCAAGACACCCTAGTGGGGCACCTAATCCTGATTTATTAGGAAGTAAGTTTTCTTTAGGAACTTTTACATTATCAAATATTAGTTCGCCTGTAGCTGAAGCTCTCAGTGACCATTTGTTATGTGTTTCTGGAGTAGTGAACCCAGCCATACCGCGCTCTACGATAAGCCCATGGATACGTCCTTCTTCATTTTTAGCCCATACCACAGCGATATCAGCAAATGGTGCATTAGAGATCCACATCTTTGCTCCGTTAAGTAGGTAATGGTCTCCCATATCTTTAAAGTTAGTCAACATTCCTGCTGGATTAGATCCGTGATCTGGTTCTGTCAATCCAAAACATCCTATAAACTCTCCACTCGCTAATTTAGGCAGATATTTTATGCGTTGTTCTTCATTTCCGTATTTCCATATAGGATACATCACTAATGAAGATTGAACAGAAGAAGTAGAACGGATACCAGAGTCTCCTCTTTCTATCTCTTGCATAATTAGACCATAAGAAATCTGATCTAAGCCCGCACCTCCATATTCTGTAGGGATATATGGACCGAATCCACCTATCTCAGCTAACCCTGGTACTAATTGTTTTGGAAACTCTGCACGTTGAGCAAAGTCTTCGATGATAGGACTAACCTCTTTCTTTACCCATGCTCTAGCTGTATCCCTAATCAATTTGTGTTCATCTGTTAGCAAGTCGTCTAATAGGTAATAATCAGGTGCTTGAAATAAATCTGGTCTCATATATCAATATCTTTTTTTTGGTTGTATAACAAAAATAGACAATATTTCGAATTGACCAATTTTTCTGTTTTTAAAAGTATTCAATTAAGATAGATTCAATGTTTTTTTACAAAAGAGACAAGTGTACAGTTAAAAGCAGGATTATAAACAATAACTGTACAGCTATATTAGGACGAGACAAACCTATTAGAAGTTAAAATATTGTTTTAAATCACTGATTATAGGGAGGAGTTTAATTCGGAATGTGAAGGCTGTCATTATAGAGACGATTACATTGTGGCTTAGATGAGGTTTATAGTAACTAAATATAGAGTTGCTATTTAGTGTTTTAAATGGAAGAAAAAAATATAGTTTATTTTTGTGTAATAAATTAGTTTAGAATGATAAAAGACTTTTTTGTTTCGTTTACAGATAATATAAAAGAAAAAACACGAAACCCTTTCTTAGGGACTTATGCCATTGTATGGTTAATACGTAATTGGTATGTTGTTTATATGGTATTCAATTTCGATAAAGATTGTACTATGGATGATAAGTTACGTTTGATTTCAGAATATTTCGAAAGTCATCCCTTTTGGGAAAATGTTGGGATTAATATACTTTATACTTTTGGAGTATTGTTGGCAACATATATTTTATTGAATTTATCAAGATTAATAGTAAACGGTTTTGAAAGAAATCTTACCCCTTGGATATATAAAGTAACTGATAAAAGTTCTATTGTTACAAAAGATACTTATCAAGAATCCTTAAGTAGAATAAAGAAAATGGAAGCAGATTTGGAATTAGAAAAAGAAAAGAGATATAGAGCAGAGGAAAAAAGTGAAATATTAGAAAAGGAGTTACGTGTTATTAGAGATAAGAAGGTAAACCCTAAAGAGGAAGTCGTTTTTAATAAACTTGTTAAAGAAAATCGTCAAGCATTATTTGAAAAATACGCTAACGCAGCAAGGAGGTATGGTGATATTTCTATAGAAGATAGTGAAGATATAGAAGATATTGACAGATTGTTAGAATTAGAGTTAGTGTCAAGGTCAGTTTTGTATGTTGATGTTAATGAAGAGGTTGTGTATAAGTTAACCGAATTAGGAAATGCTGTATTAGATTATATTAATTCATTATAATTTAGGGACAATTTAAGGTAGAATTACTACTTGTAAATAAAAAATGTGGTTTTATTAAGACTTTTGAAGGTAAGATAACTTATTATGGGAAAAAGAAAGAAAATCGAGATAGCAAAAGCTTGGGATGATTATAAGCTTGCAGTAAATAGTACGAAAGCTAAAAGTGAGGATGATTTTGAAAAGTATTTAAACTTATTGGCTACTGGTGGTATTGTATTAGGTTTTACATTTATGGAGAAGATTTTTTCTTTAACGACAATATCACATATTTATACAATGCTTTTTGGGCTAGTATGTTTAGTATTTACATTAGTATTAAATCTCTTTTCTCATTTTAAATCAATTGAACATTCTAATCATATAATTAATGAAATTGATAATAAAGACTATGATAATCTTATTGAAAATACAGCAAGACGCAATAAGTTTCTTGGTCGTTTAAATAAAATGTCTATTTTTTTGTTTTTTGTAGGCACACTCTTGATAATGATTTTTGTAGTAGTAAATTTGTATAATATTAATGAAGAAAAAATGAATGAAAAACCTCAAGTGGTTAATAAAGTAGAGATTCCGGATAATTCTTCAGGAAGAACTAATCCTTCACCACCATCTGTAAAACCTAAAAAGTAATTGTTATGAGTGAGAAAAGTAGTAAAGTAGATAATTCGCAAGGATATATTGACAAGGGAAGACAAAACCCATTACCAACTAGTAATTTGAAGCCCATTACTAAACCGACAAGTGATAAAAAATAATATGTTAATTCAGATATTTGTAATCAGAAAAAGATAATTGAATAGGACGATAATCTGGACAGTAGAAATACAGGATTTGACTCTGAACAATTCAATATAAAAAGCCTTTCCATAACGGAGAGGCTTTTGTTTTTTTAGTATGATTTGATAGCTACTGTGTCCACTTTCTGCGACCAAAAACGGCTAGATGATGTCATTCACAGTCGGAATAGTCAGTATTTAAAAGAGCATTTATTGCGAGCAGTACTTTTGTGGTGTAATTGATGTTATGTCGATTGCCCTCTGGTTCTCGGAGGATGTTCTTTGAAATATTGTTTTGGTTGACGGTTTCAGTTTACAGTTGATGGTGTATTGTGGTTACTGTATGGAGTTATATGTGAGATGCTTTATTCTTCAGCATGACATAGATGGTAGATGTAGATGGTG
Source organism: Flavobacterium sp. (assembly GCA_051649065.1). GTDB lineage: Bacteria > Bacteroidota > Bacteroidia > Flavobacteriales > Flavobacteriaceae > Flavobacterium. Next base: position 20,782 of record JBOFGJ010000562.1, read on the forward strand.
GTTACTGTATGAAGTTATATGTGAGATGCTTCATTCTTCAGCATGACAAGGATGGTGGATATTCTGTGTGGATGCTGTATATAAAAACTAAAAAACCCCTTGCCATATAGACAAGAGGTTCTTGATTACAACCAATTTATAAATAATAACAGCTTATTACTGTCTGATTACTCGTTGTTTTTTTAGACTGTGCACTGTTAACTACGCAGTAGCAAGCTTGATAATCTTCTTGATATTATCAGATTTACCCATAGAGTAGTAGTGTACAATAGGGATGCCTGCGTCTATTAACTCTTTTGACTGTTGCGCGCACCATTCGATACCTATCTCGCGGATAGCAGCATTGTCTTTTGCTTTAAGTACCTCAGCGACTAATTCGTCTGGTAGGTCAACTTTAAAGCGTTGAGGTAATAGGTTTAATTGGCTTAATGTAGCTAATGGTTTAAGTCCTGGTAGGATAGGTACATCAATACCTATAGCTCTACATTTATCTACAAAGGCAAAGAACTTACTGTTGTCAAAAAACATTTGAGTAACAATGTATTCCGCTCCGTTGTCTATCTTCTGTTTTAAGTACTTTAAGTCTGTGTCGAAGTTAGGTGCTTCCATGTGTTTCTCTGGGTAGCCTGCTACTCCGATGCAGAAGTCTGTCTTACTAGTGTTCTCAAGCTCTGGGTCTAAATAGATACCTTGGTTTAGTTCACTTATTTGGGTTACTAACTCAGAGGCGTATTTATTTCCTTTAGGTTCTGGTTTAAAGTAAGTCTCGTTCTTCACGGCATCTCCTCTTAAGGCAACGACGTTGTCAATGCCTAAGAAGTCAAGGTCTATAAGGAAGTTTTCGGTGTCTTCTTTGGTGAAGCCTCCGCATAGGATGTGCGGTATGGCGTCCAACTTGAATCTATTTTGGATAGCCGAACAAATGCCGACAGTTCCTGGTCTTTTTCTGACAACTCTTTTTTCCCACAGTCCGTTGCCTGCATCTGTGTACTCATATTCTTCACGGTGATACGTCACGTCTATGAAAGGAGGTTCAAACTCCATTAGCGGTTCGATAGAGTCAAATATTCCTTGAATGTTTTGCCCTTTTAACGGAGGTAGTATCTCAAATGAGAATTGAGTTTTACCATTAGCTTTTTGGATATGTTCTGTTACTTTCATGATTCGTTAGTCGTTAATTTATTGTTTTGAGCTAAGTTGGGTGATAGCCAACGCTCTGCTTCTTCTGTTGTTATATTTCTTCTTTCTGCATAGTCTTGTAGTTGGTCTTGTTCTATTTTCCCCAATCCAAAGTATCTACTTTGTGGATGAGCAAAATAATAACCAGATACAGACGAGGCAGGGTACATCGCATAGCTTTCTGTTAAGCTAACACCAATGCGTTCTTCGACTTGCAATAGTTTCCATATTGTGCCTTTCTCTAAGTGATCTGGACAAGCTGGATAACCTGGTGCAGGTCTGATTCCTTGGTATGCTTCTTTTATTAACTCCTCATTGGTCAATCGTTCTTCATTTGCATAGCCCCAAATCTCTTTGCGCACGCGGTGGTGTAGGTATTCTGCAAAGGCTTCTACTAAGCGGTCTGCTAATGCTTTAACCATAATCGCACTGTAATCATCAAGGTCGTCCTCATATATTTTAGCTTTCTCATCTACACCAAAGCCTGTACTCACACAGAATAGCCCGATGTAGTCCTCTAAGCCACTGTCTTTAGGTGCTACGAAATCTGCAAGTGCTATATTCGGTGCTTTTACATTTTTTAAAGACTGCTGACGTAGTGTTAATAACTTGTCTAATGCCTCACCTTGTTCATTATAGACTTCGATGTCATCATCGTTAACTTGATTCGCTGGGAAAATACCTAAGATACCTCTTGCTTCAAACCAACGCTCGTTTATAATCTTGTCTAACATAATAAGTGCATCGTCGTAAACCTGTGTAGCAGTCTGTCCGACTACTTCATCTGTCAATATCTCTGGAAACTTACCATATAACTGCCATGAGCGGAAGAATGGTGCCCAGTCGATAAAAGGCAATAATTCGTCTAATTCTACAGTAACTGTCTTGGTGCCTATAAAGTTGGGTTTCACAATGTCTTTAGCATCCCATTCTACCTTGACTTTATTAGCACGAGCTTGGTCAATAGTGATGTAACTCTTGTCTCTTGCTCTACCTAAATAGTCGCGTCTAAGCTGGTCGTACTCTATTCTGATGTTATCCTTAAACGTCGCTCTAACCTCTTTCTGTAAAAGTTGATTAGCAATAGTTACAGAACGGGAAGCATCGTGTACGTGTACCACGCAGTTCTTATACTCGGGTGCTATCTTCACAGCTGTGTGAACACGTGATGTAGTAGCTCCTCCTATCATAATCGGGATAGTACAGTTGACCTTGTCTAACTCTTTAGCCAGGTGTACCATCTCGTCTAACGATGGTGTGATAAGTCCACTTAGCCCGATGATATCTACTTGTTCTTTAATAGCTGTTTCAATAATCTTCTCTGGTGAAACCATTACCCCAAGGTCGATAATCTCATAGTTATTACAGGCTAATACTACAGCTACTATATTCTTACCGATGTCGTGTACATCCCCTCTAACAGTAGCCATAAGTATCTTACCTGCATTGCCAATATTGGCATCCGCATTTTGCTTCTTACTCTCTTCGATATACGGTAGGAGGTAAGCCACTGCTTTTTTCATTACACGAGCAGACTTCACTACCTGTGGTAAGAACATCTTACCTGCACCGAATAGGTCACCTACTACATTCATTCCATTCATCAAGTATTGTTCGATTACTTGGATAGGCTGAGGTACACTTAAGCGAGCTTCTTCTGTATCTTGTTCTATATACGTTTCTATACCTTTGACTAAGGCGTGTGTTAAGCGATCTTGGATACTACCTGAACGCCATTCCTCTACTTTGGTTTCTGTAGATTGAATAGCACTTTCATTTTTAATACTTTCGGCAAAGTCAAGTAGGCGTTCAGTTGCATCAGCACGTCTATTTAATAGCACATCTTCTACATGTAGCATTAAATCCTTATCCACCTCATCGTAAACTTCTAACATCTCAGGATTTACTATTCCCATGTTCATACCGTGCTGTATAGCATGGTAAAGGAAGGCAGCATGCATTGCTTCACGTACTTTATTGTTTCCTCTGAAGGAGAAAGATACATTACTTACACCACCACTTACATTGGCATAAGGAAGATTTTCTCTAATCCATTTGGTTCCATTAAAGAAGTCTAAGGCATTGTTGTTGTGCTCTTCCATTCCTGTAGCAACAGGAAATATGTTAGGGTCAAAGATGATATCCTGAGGAGCGAAGTTCACTTGGTTAACTAATATGTCATAAGAGCGTTGGCAGATCTCTATTCTTCGCGCTAATGAATCTGCCTGTCCATTCTCGTCAAAAGCCATTACTACTGTAGCAGCGCCATAGCGTTTGATCAGCTTGGCATGTTCGATAAATAACTCTTCTCCTTCTTTTAGACTGATAGAGTTTACGATAGCTTTACCTTGTACTACACGCAGTCCCGCTTCTATAATCTCCCACTTAGAACTATCAATCATAATAGGCACTTTGGCAATGTCTGGTTCAGAAGCAATAAGGTTAAGGAAGTTGGTCATACAGTGTACGCCGTCTAACAAGCCTTCGTCCATATTGATGTCGATAATTTGAGCACCTCCTTCTACTTGTTCTCTTGCGATGGCAAGTGCTTCGTCAAATTGTTCTTCTTTAATCAAACGCAGGAATTTACGAGAACCTGTAACATTAGTACGTTCACCAATGTTTATAAAATTAGCTTCAGCAGTCACATAAAGCGGTTCTAATCCTGATAAGGCAAGAACGGGTTTAGGTGTGCTACGAGGGTGTGTTTTTCTCGCAGCTTTATTATTCTCGACGGCATTAGCAATCAGTCTGATGTGCTCTGGTGTAGTACCACAGCATCCACCGATTATTTGAACCAAGTTCTGACTTAAGAAGCTATCGATAAGTTCTTTCATCTCTGTCGGTGTTTGATCATATTCACCAAAAGCATTAGGCAAACCAGCATTCGGGTGAGCAGATATGTTGACAGCAGCGTGTTGACTTAATTGTTTGATGTACGGCTCTAATTGCTCTGCTCCTAAGGCACAGTTAAATCCAATACTCAACAAAGGAATATGTGCAATAGAGATTAGAAATGCCTCTACTGTCTGTCCTGATAACGTACGTCCTGATGCGTCCGTAATAGTCCCTGATATCATTATCGGGATATCTATTCCTCGCTCTGCTTGTATTTCGTCTATGGCAAATAAAGCTGCTTTAGCGTTAAGCGTATCGAATATTGTTTCTACTAATAGTAAGTCACATCCTCCGTCTAATAGTGCTTCAGCTTGCTGTTTATAAGCTACGCGTAGCTCTTCGAAAGTGATAGCTCTATATCCTGGGTTATTCACATCAGGAGATAAACTCGCTGTTTTATTCGTAGGACCTATAGCACCTGCTACATAGCGAGGTCTATCAGGGTTTAAGGCTTCTACTTCATCTGCTACTTCACGGGCTATCTTAGCCGACTGGTAGTTTAGTTCATATACTATATCTTCAAGGTGATAATCTGCCATCGCAATAGTAGTTCCCGAAAAGGTATTAGTGGATAGGATATCAGCTCCTGCCAAAAGATATTGTCTGTGAACCTCTTTAACAGCTTCAGGTTGAGTGATAGACAACAAGTCGTTATTTCCCTTTAGTGAATGAGCAAAATCAGCAAAGCGCTCACCTCTAAAGTCTTCTTCTGAGAATCGGTAAGCCTGAAGCATAGTACCCATGGCTCCATCAAGTACTAAAGTGCGTTCTTTTATTAGGCTTCTGATATCAGTATGTATAAGTGTTGTTGACATAATTTTCTCTTTTAATCAATGTTTTTTTAAGCGTTTATAGTAGCATCTTACTGTGCAGCAGCTAATGCTTGTTCTAAGTCACGGATAATATCTTTTGTGTTTTCTAAGCCGACAGATAGACGAATTAGGTTGTCTGTAATACCTGTGGCTAATTTTTCTTCTGCAGGAACTTTACTATGTGTTGTTGAAGCAGGGTGTGTAACTATAGTTCTACTATCTCCAAGGTTGGCAGAACGACTACATAACTGTAAGGCATTTAAGAATGCTCTACCTGCGTCAATGCCTCCTTTGATACCAAAGGCTATAATGTTACCGCCTTGTTTCATTTGTTTTTTTGCTATTTCGTATTGTGGATGACTTGGCAAGAAAGGGTATTTGATAAACTCTACCGCAGGGTGTTGTTCTAAATACTCCGCTATAGTCAAGGCATTCTCACAATGTCTGTCTACTCGGACTGCTAAGGTCTCAAGGCTCTTCGATAATACCCATGCATTAAATGGAGAGATACTCGATCCTATTGTACGGGCGAATAAGTATATCTTATGGATGTACTCTGTATAACCAACTGTCACACCACCACAGGCTCTTCCTTGTCCATCTATTAACTTAGTAGCGGAGTGTATTACTACGTGTGCTCCTAAGGAGATAGGGTTCTGTAGATAGGGTGTTGCAAAGGTGTTATCTACAATAAAGATGAGGTTGTGTTTCTTTGCTATCTCTCCTAAGTAAGCTAA
>JBOFGJ010000563.1:0-2229 GCA_051649065.1 Flavobacterium sp.
ATATTGCCCCCTTATACAATATGTTAATTAGTTCTGGCAAAGATATTCGCTATCATCTTATTGATATTAAAGATGTTATTTTTTGCGGGACTCCAGATGAGTATATTGGCTTCCTTAACAGTGAAGATAAAATATGACCGATTTTAGCCAAATAAGTGTCGTTATTCATGGACCAGTCAATAGCACTGCAAGCCGCCATATGCCAGAAGGCATTACAAAAAAAGCAATTGCTTCTGTGAGGGAATATTTACCCGGTGCAAAAATAATTATCTCTACATGGGAAGGGCAATTTACGAATGATCTGAACTATGATCATTTAGTGTTAAATAGAGATCCAGGCCCCAATATAATCGCTTATGATACTGATGGTACGATCTATAAACATAACGATAATAGACAGATAACTGCCATCAGAGAAGGGCTAAAGCAAGTTAAGACCAAATATGCAGTCAAGTTACGAAGTGATAACTACTTATTGCATAGTGGTTTTGTAGGCCTGCAGCAGGCATATCCACTTCGCTGTGACGAGTGGAAACTCTTAGAGGAACGAGTCATTGTTGCACATCGATTAACAAAGATACAATCAGATGGCTATCCTATTGTTAGGCATCTTTGTGATTTCTTCGCATATGGTTTAACCTCTGATCTATTAAAAATGTGGGACATCCCTCTTTTGGATAATTTTAAACCTGATGAATCAATCAAGAATCGCCCACAATATCTAGAATATCCGAATAGAAAATTATCACCAGAGCAGCATTTCTGTAGTCGATGGATACAAAAGCTAGTACCCAGTGCATATTATCCAAAGTATCATTTTGATTGTAATCAGCAATTGATGAAAGAGTGGGAATGTATTATGGCTAATAATCTCGTCATAATAGAGGCAAGCAACCTTGGGTTAGGTGCAATTTCCAGATTAAAAACACATCGAATTAAAGCAAATGAAATATCTCATGCAGAATGGTTAATGTACTACTCTGAGTATTGTGCACCGATGTTTACACCACCAAAATATCAGTTTTATTTCGGTGGATACATCTACAGAAGGGTAAAGGCACCGCTCGAACGTGTAAAAAAGAAGTTGAAAACTAAAAACTATTTCGAGTAAGATGGCAAAGAGCTAGCGCAGACCTTTAGAGTTGGAGATGACCATAAAAATGCGAAAAGATAGCGCTATTTCGCCGTAAAGTTCGGAATACTTTAGAGCTGCACCCGCTAAAAGCCAGCAAACCAAAATATGAAAGAAAGCATCGATGGCAATGTTGTGAGCGAGATTTTTTAGGTTAAGAAATTTTACAAAACTTAATCCCGCCCAGACGGAACTCTCAAAAAAAGGATGAAAAATATAAAAATAAAATTTAGATGCCTATACTTCTAAAATATTATCAACCCTTAATTTAGCATCACAACAATAAGCAGCTAACTGATTGAAAACTAGATTCATACTATGATTTTTCTCTACATACTCACGAGATTTATTTGCATGATAATTGTATCTTTCTATACAATCGATGACAACGTTTTCTAAAGAAATTCCATCATCAATAAACCAAGGAGAATCAATATACTCTCCTAACGTATTCCCATGAGTCATATAAAGCCACTTGAAATTCTGTTTTAATTCCTTATTAGAAGGATTCAACAATATTGTCGGTATACTCAAACTTGAAGAGTCTAAAGCAGCAGTACCCATAGCAAAAACCAAATCAATATTTTCAGCCATAAATTTTTTAGCTTTTTCATTTTCGAGCAATCCAAGAAACTGTATATCTAACTTCCCTTCAAACTTTTTCTTTAATGTATCGAGATCTTTACCTCCACCAATAATTGTTACAGATACTTTTGAGCATATTTCAGAGTTAACAATGGAAGTTAATAACGCAACTACAGGTGGGAACTTAAACTCCTCAACCCTCCCAAAATATGCAATTCTAAGATTGTTTTTATCTATTCTTTTTACTGTATCAGTATGCCCACCTAATTGTTCATTTGCTAAATACGGAATAGGTAATAAATTTTTATCTTCCTCAACTTTTAAATCTAAAAAATAATTAGTACTCTTTACTGTAGCAGAGTCCATAAAGAATACAGACTCACCACTGTAGAATGAAATAAATTTCTGTATTTCTTTATACTTACAAAAAGACAATTTAATAAAAAACTTACCAAATTGACACCCAAGTGTTGTAGTTATTTTTCTTGCATTTTTAAAATATCTAATACTAG
>JBOFGJ010000564.1:0-1902 GCA_051649065.1 Flavobacterium sp.
ACACCATCACTCATCCTGCTCTTCTATTCGCTTTAACGCTTCTAAGACAAACCGCGGCTCATAATCCTCTATCTTCTGGAACACCTCTTGATTTACAAGACTTGAGGAACCTATATTTTTTAATGTTTGAACTTCTGCCTTTGCAATATCTATATCGTCTACTGTCCCACTTTCTATACTATCCGACTTAATAGTTTCCTCCTTTACTTCTTCATAAGAAGTAAACACCCCTTTTCCTGCTTTCTCTCCACCATTTTCAGTTTCTAATTCTCCACTTACTGTGTTCTCCACCAAACTTCTTTTCTCCGATTCTGCATTCTTCACTTCCACACTTTCATTCAGTTCTGTAACTCCGTGGTAAGCACTCGTACTAACCAACTTGCAATCCACAGATTTCCACACACTCCAGAAATGTACATTACCTTCTTCCCATTCTTTAGGCAAATCAAAGTGCACATACTTATCCTCGCGCTTAGCGATAGATTCTATCTCTTTAAATTCAAGTAACTTCTCACTGTAAGCAATTATAGTCAGACGATCTGAATCCTTTGCCAATACATTCGCAATCGCATTATCCCACTGCACCTTAATCTTTTCAGTCTTAAGCTTACTTATTTTCTTAATCACAGCAGGAGGCAGAGTCCCAATAGACAGCAATACGCTAGCAATATCTAGACACAGTTCTCCTTCTATCTTCAAGATTCCATCTTTCATCAGCATCGAAATCAATTGTTCCTTACCATTAGCCATCTTATCATTAAGCATTGCAAGTGGATAATTAGCATTGACAAAGTCCTTAACTTTATTAGCAAAAGTCGACACCAAACTCAACTTACTGCGTTGTGCTATCTGCTTTTCAGAAGCACTCTTATTTGACTTACGTGGTGTAGAACGCAGGAAATACCTTCCTCTCCACATAAACCCAACTACAGGGCCAATCTTACCGTGTACACCTCCTAATATTCCATCTTTAATTTCTGCCATAATTCTAATTATATTTTTCTATGGTTTACTTTTTTCAAACAATCTCCTTTTGCATTCACAAGATATAAAACACAGTAAAACAATTATTTAACTATTCAAAGAACTTTCAAAAAAAGTAAAAATATCAGCACACATCAATCATTGGCATAAACTCACTATTAAAAATGAAGAATATCAAAGCATAATTTTACCTCACTTCAGAAGCAATCTCACTTCATTTATCATTTTTGATTAAAGGAAAGTACTATATCAATACTAGAAGTATTCATCAACGAAAGCATCTCTAGCTCCACTATATACGGCTTATTCTCCACAAACTGTCGACGAACTTAGTATAAAATTAGATTCTACCTAGCTTTATGAGTAGTTCTTAAAAAACAACTCCAATGTCAAAATCAAACAAAACATTGAAAAACAATAACTTATAATTTAAGCGAGGAAAAAAACAGAGGGTAGCTTTTCTAATAATTTGGAGACATTAGGCAAAACAGCCAGCTCAGCGAAGAAAAAACAAGGAACAGAAAAAGGAAAAAGCTCCTTTATGAGTGGCTACGGAGGTAAAACAAAAAAAGCACTCAGTTAATTTCATCAAACTAGCCGACTGCTCAAACAAAGTAACTTTATTGCATAAAAAAACAGCTAAACAAATAGCTTAGCTGTTTTGATTATAAACTAAATCTCTATTTTTAAAATGGATCAACCATAACTAATGATGTTAACTCTAAATCACCTTGATCTTTAAACTTCAGGTCAATAGTTTTCTTTGCTCTGTTGCCAAGATTAACTATTACGAGTTTAGTGTATTTACTGCTCTCATTCTCCTTAAAGAAATACACTTAAACCAATAAAACACTATACATCCAATATTTATCTTATCAAAACAAGCACTTAACCATAATTATAATCATATTAACATAA
>JBOFGJ010000565.1:0-9226 GCA_051649065.1 Flavobacterium sp.
GATTTGGGTTAACTAAATACATTAAACCCAGATTAAGCATTAGCCAAATACTGCAAAGCAATTCTACTTCATATCTCTTTCATTAGCTCTAGAGCTATACTGTAATATGCATCTATTGCTAATTCAAACCTATCTTGTAGTTTATATGTCTATCACTTAATCTGGGTTTAAGGTAGTTCTACTGCTTGTTTACGTCAATTAGAAATTACCACTTGTCAAAATATTTTTACCAGCTACTGATTCTATTGTTTGTTTGCACCAAAATGAATTAAATGAAAGCAATAAAGTATTTAGTAGTAGCTATAACATTGTGTTTAGGGATACTATCAGCCAAAGGGCAGAACAAGTTTCTAGGGGAGTTTAAGATGGATTATGTGCCGATGTCTAATTACATCAGACCGATTGATAGTGTGAAGACCGATTCTAAGAGTGATTTTAAACGAGCTGAATTAGCGATAGAGATTCCCATTTCGACTACTATAGACCACAGGGGTAAACCTAAAGTCTGGTCTATTGTGGGGTATGGGGCATATGCTAGGATGGAGCATAAGGATTATGAAGAGCCACTATTTCCATCAGAGCTCTTAAATGCTAGTATAGGAGTGAAGCACATCCGATCTATTGGAGATAGTTGGTCTTTAATGATTATGGGGTCTGTAGGGGTGTATACAGATATGGAACAGATTAATAAGGATGCTATATTAGGGCAAGGGGGAGTCTTTTTTATAAAACACTTCCGACCTAATTTTGCACTTGGAGGAGGACCTGTTTTGACCAATAGCTTTGGGGTACCGATGGTGTTACCTGGGATATATATTAACTGGGAGACAATGGGGGATTTTTACGTGAAGGTGGCTTTCCCAAAAGGAGTAGAGGCAGGGTATAAATTCTCTGAGATGTTTAAACTCAGTGCTGCTATTGATCTTCAGGGGATGACGGCTATCGTCAAACAAGATGGTAAGACAAAATTACTAGGGTTTCAGCAGATAATTGCAGGGTTAAGACCTGAGATCAAGTTTAGTGATAAGATGACACTGTCTCTTACAGCAGGTAGTACTTTAGTGAGATCATTCTCTTTTAATGAGAGAAAGATTAAGAATATCTTTAAAGAAAAGAAAGAAGCTGACCCGAAGTTTTCAACGACTTTATATGCGGCAGTATCCTTTAAGTGGAGTTTGTAATATCAAAAAAGGGATTGTCTAAGTAGGCAATCCCTTTTTGGTTTTATAAACCCAGATTAAGACTTATTTACTCAATAGGTTTTTATAGACTACTTCATTCAGTAGACTTTCTTTTCTCATTCTAGAGATTGGTAGTTCGATATCCTTGATGATGACCCTACCTCCTGATATAGAGTCGATGTGGTTGATATTGATCAGATATGACTTGTGTATTCTGAAGAAGTGATCCTTAGGGAGTAGTTCTTCTATCGCGATCATCGTCTGGTGGATGATTAGGCAGCGATCTTTGAGGTGTAGCTTTAGGTAGTTTTGCATTGCTTCGATATACATAATCTCTGTCCACTCTATTTTTACATAACTGTCATCGTGCTTGACATATACTGAGTTATCTGTGGTCGCAGGTGCCTCAGCTTTATTGCTAGTGGTTAAACAGTATAAATCTTTTGCTTTCACTACCGCTTGGTAAAAGCGCTTAAAGGCAATCGGTTTAAGCAAATAATCTACTATTTGTAACCTGAATCCTTCTAGGGCATATTCAGAATAGGCAGTAGTAAAGATAACCATAGGAGGCTGTTTGACAGATTCTAAGAAATCTACACCAGATAAATAAGGCATATTGATATCTAAGAACATCAAATCGTATTTGTTTTGTTCTATTAGTTCTAATGCTTCTATTGCAGAGGAGCAAGAATCTGTTACTTCTAAAAACTCTACTTTAGCGATATAATCTATTATAGCTCTTCTCGCTAAAGGTTCATCATCTACTACAAGGCATTTCAGTGATACTATTTTTTTATCTATTGACATTTTAGTTCTCTTTTAGGTTGACAGTAAGTTCTACTATGTGTTTTTCATCACTGTGACTGATGTTAAAAGTGTGTGTATTAGGATATTGCATTTGAAGGCGTTCTTGTACATTAATCACACCTATGCCTCCTTCTGTTTTATTGAGCTTATACTTATCACTGTACGAATTTTCGATGTATAGGTTAAGTGTATTATTCTTTTCAGTAAAGTTAATGATGATATACCCTTTCGTATTAGGGAGCCTAGATACGTGTTTAAATGCGTTCTCTATTAAGGGAACTAAAAGTAGAGGAGCTATGACTAGGTCTCTGTTAGAGATGTTCCACTGACAGTCTACCTCTAGCTCATCTCCCCATCTGATCTGTTCTATCGCTACGAGGTCTTGTAGATACTGAATCTCTCTGTGAAGTAATACCATCTTATGATTACATTCATAGAGTTGATATCTCAGGATATCTGAGAATTTTAATAATACAGTAGAGGCTAGTTCTACATCACTCTGCATAAGTGTGTGGATGTGATTTAGGACGTTAAACATCAGGTGAGGATTTATCTGATCCTGAAGTAGTTTTAAATGTGCCTCTAAGTGTTCTTGTTTTAGTTTAGCATTGACCTTCTCTATTTTATGGTGTTCCTCATAGAATCTAATACCACAAGTAGTTGTGATAATAGCCATCGCAGAAGGGAAGGCTCTGTATAATTGAGATAGAAACTGATTCTGCTTAGACATTTGTACTTCCTGCAGTAGCATCTCTTTCTCGTTTATATAGCTAGGAAAAAAAGTAAAGTATAATGCCAAAATAAGAGATAAAAGCAAGGTGAAGAATAGTGCTTTTACAATGAATTTCTTCGTTTCACCTTTCTTCAATGCCTTGGGTAATTCATAGTCGCTTACATAGTGAGATACACCTATCGACAAGATTAGAAAGAAAAAGGTAGGCAATAGCCATTCAAATGGGTTATTAGGATCTAGTATTTGGAACCATACTGAGATAAATAGGGTTGTCCAAAATATAAAGTAGAATATCTTCTTTGGTGAGATGTTGTATTTTTTCACGAGATAATAAGTTTAAATCACAGTAAGCCTAGAATGAGTGTTAGCTATGTACTACAAAGAAATTTTACGTTATCGCTCTTTCATTAGCTTTATTCTGTATAATTACTTTTCGTTTATCTGTTAATGTGTATTCAGGATTAAAGTCAGAATATACAGTAGACAAAATGGTTTATAACATTTGACTATCACTTATCTAGTGATTATAAGTTACCCTAAGGTATGATTAATAATAATGAGCAAGGTATGATTTCTTGCTAAAATTTAAAGAGATGTTTGACTAATGGTAGTTTCTTTTTGACCAATGACATATACTGTGTATAGGTGTAAATAAAAAATCCGAGCATGGAGTACTCGGATTTAAAAGCGCTAGTAAGAAAATTAAAATACTCTTTATTGTTTTGATAGTTCTTCGCTATATGTATGGATAGCGAAAATCCTATGCTACTTTTAAAATTGTGTGCAACAACAAATAACTACAATAATTAATCAAATATAATGATTTTAATAATAGCTTTCTTGTTGTGTTGCATATTTTTAGCAGTTTTACGCGTAGTATCCATAATAAAGTAATTGCATAAATGTTAAATAAATTAAAAAAAATTGTCAAAATAAGAATAAATGACACTGTTTGGCGGATATAGCTGTTTGAAGAAAGGGAAAAATATAATAATATCAGGTGAAAATATTCTCTGAATATTAGTGAAAAAAGGGAGAGAATAAGTACTGATAACGCGCCGTATTGCGTAATATCATAGAGAGTAAAAGAGTAGATTTTGTACGAATACAGTGAATATTAGAGCTGAGTAGGTAGGTTAGGGCACTTGATATAAGCTACTCCATTAAATAGGAATAAGTATGAATGTTAACTTTTAAGCAATAAATGTAAACAAAGAGAATGTGAGTATATCTGTCTTAGTCGTAATTGTTAAAAAGCAGGATAATACTGTAATATTATGAAAAAGAAAGTGGACTTGTCGAGAGGAATGGATTTTGTTGTACTTTTATTACTCCAAAGAATAAAAAAATATCAAAATGAAAGGAAAAAAAATGTTAGCATTAGCTGTATTAGTTACAGGTATTGCATTCGTAGGATGTAAAGAAGAGAAAAAAGAAGAAACTGCTGCTCCAACTGAGCAAGTAGCTACTCCTGAAGTAGAAACTACTCCAATAGCAGATACATCTGAAACTTCTTTAGACTGGGCAGGTACTTATGAAGGTACTCTTCCTGGAGCTAACAGTGACATTAAAACTACTGTAGTATTAAACCAAGACAAAACTTTCGCTAAAACTTCTATCTACGTTGATAAGAAAGCAGGTGAGAAATTTGAAGAGAAAGGTACTTTCACTTGGAATGCAGAAGGAACTATCGTCACTTTAAAAGCTGAGGGTGGAGAAGCTGTTCAGTACAAAGTACAGGAAGGAAGCCTTTTACAGTTAGATCAAGAAGGTAAAGAAATTACTGGAGATATGGCTAAGCTTTATGAATTAAAGAAAAAATAATATATACACTTTAGTGTAAATAGAGAAACCTTTCGAAAGAAAGGTTTTTTTTTATCCCAGATTAAGCGATAGATATAAACGAAAAACAATTATGCAAAATAGCTCTGAATTTATTCTAAAAGCATACTATAATATGGTTTTAGAATAAATGAAAAGATATGACGTAGAATTGCTTTACAGTATTTGGCTAATGCTTAATTGGGGTTTATCCGTTATTTGTAATTAGCAGCAGTTGTTTGACTGACCTAGATTATAAGATTTTACTTCACTCTTTTATACGAGTAGATCTTAAGAACATAGTCAATCCTATAATAAGCATTAAATTGCTGATTAAGATCTCCTTATCAAGTTCAGCTGTATTTAGTTGCTGTATAGCATCTATGTTGTCATTATAAAAATAGAGTTGAAACCCTAGTATTGCTAAAGACGCAATTATGATAATGCAACTGGTGATTTTCAATTTTCTTTTCATACTTCCTCTTTTTTATTATAGATTGAATATACTGAAAATATGTTAATTTATGATACTTTTCGTTTTAATTTATTTATTACAGTATGTTTAATGTTTATTGGAAAACTGTTTCTTATATGTTTACAAATTTCAGGCCAAAAAAAAACTCCCAACAAAAGGAGTTTTTAATATGTGGTGTTTTTTGCAGTAGATATGATTATTTTATAGAGATCATTTCTACAGTTGTTATATCATTGTGATTTATAGCAGTTAGATTTACCTCGTTATGAGTAAGTTTCTCAATTTTGAATTGCATAGTTTCTTTCGAAACACTAGAAGTAAGGATCAATAGATTTTTATCTAGATTGTATGACCCCTTATCAGTTTTTTCACTGTATCTATCATAGATACTGTAAGTGCCATTATTTAAGTTAACTTCTACTGAAGATACCTGATAAGCCGTTTTAGTAGCTTGACTAACATTAGGTGTAAATTCGTAAAAAGTAGTGAGCCATTTTTTCTCAATATTACTTTGAGTAATAGTTACAGTTTGTGGTTCTTGTAACTGGTTATTATCCTCTGTTGAAGAACAGCTTTGTAGCAATGTAATCGTCAATATCGATAATAAGGAAACGGAAAGAGCAATTAATTTCTTCATAGTTTGTGAGTTTTATTATAGTATTATGTGGTGTATTTCTTTATTAATTGTTATTAAAATTATTATAAAATTTTAATAAAAACAAATATTTTTTTGATAAATACTAATAAAAACAGAAACCGGATATTGAGTTATTTCTTCGTTATTTAGCTAGTTCGGTATTTCAGAAGAGCTTAGGGTGTCAATGTTTGACGTATAAAGATAAAAAAAGGTTTTTAGAAATACTAAAAACCTTTTAATTAAAATCGAGTAATGTGAATTTTTACAGTAAAATAGTCACATTTGTACTATTCGATACACGGTATATTATCTATGAAAAAGTTGGTTGGTTGTGTTTTTACGTCAACTATTGTAGATTTAAGTTCGTTGTGGATATTAAATAATTCTGTTGATCCCGCAAATCGTATTTGAATGATTGAAATCGGAGATTCCTTTAATAATTTTAAATGTTCTTTCTTGATGTAAAAGTTAGCATCTAGTATACGTATATTCTTTTTACCTATATTATCATAGGTATACGTATCACATGCTTCTTGATCTATATAATGGCCAGAGATAGTAGTACCATTAACAAGTTTAATAGATATAATGCTTTTCTTGGCTAAACAGTTAATTGGAATAAAATCTGGACTCTTCTGTAAATATTGAATATTTAAGAAGGGTACTCCATTATTAGATATAAGAGAAAAGAATAAAGAACTAGTCGCAGAGACTCTGTCAAATTCATAAACTAGTATATTGTTTGTCTTTTTAAAGTTAATCGAGTCATTAACTTCTTCATAGTCAATAGAACATTTTTTAGTCTGTGCCGTAACAACAGATGTAAAACTTAATAGCATTAATAGTAAGAGTGCTGTTTTTTTCATTTGTATTTTCGTTTGGGGACAAATTATAATTTATTTTCTAAATAATCACCATAGTAATTAAAATACTATTGTATTCTTTAAGTGTGTATGCGATAAAAGATATGAAATAAAAGAAGCCAAATTACAATAGTGTAATTTGACTTTGATTAATTTGGGTTAATTATGCTTTACTGCATACGATGACGATGCGTTCGTTTTTGATATTGGTGGTAAAGAAAAGATAGATATCTCCACCATCTTTCATTTTCCATTTCTTTCTTATTTCTTCTACCTTAAGAGGAAAGTTACGTGTGGTAACATTTGCTTTTAGGTTTAGCAGATACTCTTTGCCAATCTGTTTATTGTAAGGAAGTACTTGCTCTATCTTAAAACTTCTACCTGAGAAGGCTACTAGGCTATCACTGGTGTAGAGATGGCTATGAGGATGAAGTTTAGCCAAGTCAAAATATTGACTTACTGCATCAAATTTACCTGTCTTTAATATAGCTGCGTTAGGCTCATATAGATAGGCTAGGGGTTCGCGAAAAGTAGAGATAAATTCTTGCTCTAAAGGAGTAGAGAATATTTGTGTGTCTTCTTTTGTAATATTAACAGCTACTAAGTCGATATTTCCTGTGTATTCTTTCTCTAATATCCACAGTAGTTCTTTCACTTCATTGTGAAGAGCGACGATATGAATAGCTTTTACATTTCTCAGTTCGCCTAACCCTGCTTGTATATCTAATAGGGGAGAGGTCTTGATAAGGATGTTATTACTTCTAGAGAATAGAAGATCTAGGTGCTCTGGTACATTAGGTGCACAGTCGCTTAAGAAGAATACTTTCTCTTTTGCATCATTACGTCTGTGTGGATCTACATAGATGTAGTCCCAAGACTGTGTATGCTCTGTTAGGTATACTAAACTATCTCCTGTATGACAGTCAATATTAGATACTCCTAGTGCTGTAAAGTTAAGAGCGACTATCTCACTTAGGTCTTGCTGCATCTCACAGTGTAGCACCTGTTTAATACTTTTGCTAAAATAATAGCAGTCTATACCGAAGCCCCCTGTTAGGTCTATAAGGCTGTCTCCTGATACCAATGATGCTTTATATGCTGCACATGCTTCAGAAGAGGTCTGTTCTATAGATAGCTTCTTAGGGAATAAGATGTTATCCGTCTTAAACCAAGTGGGAAGCTTGTCTTTTGATTTCTTTTTAGATTCTAATTGCGTCAAGAGGTCACTCATCTCTATGTGTTCAAAAGGGCTTTTCTTAAAAGCGATTTGAGACAGATTAGCGTCTAAGTGATCTTGTATATATTGTTGTACTTCTTGTGATAAGAATAGATTCGTTTTCAATATAGTTTTTTTGTAAGTAGTTGTACGAATTGGTTATTAGGTAAGAATTCTTTACCAATAACTTTAAGGCAAGTATAAATAGGTACAGCTGCTATCATTCCGAATATTCCTCCAAACATACCACTGGCTAATATCACGATGAATATCTCTAAAGGATGTGACTTCACACTGTTAGAGAATATTAAAGGTTGGTTTATAACATTATCTATAAGCTGAATAGCTAAGAACCCAATCATTACTGTTATCGCTTTAGGTAGTGTTACTTCACTAAAGTTATCTCCAATAAAGCTAAGCATAGTGAATACTACAGATAGTACATTGCCAATTAGTGGACCTATATAAGGTATGATATTTAGGATAGCGACTAAGAAAGCAATCATTAGACTTCCCTTAACTCCAACTACCGCTAGTAGAATGAAAGAAAGAACGAATATAATAGACATCTGAGCTACCAAGCCTAAGAAATAACGAGATAATAGATTGTTAATCTTGTCGATAGAGTTTAGTACTTTATTCTCGTGTTTTATTGGGAATATTTTTTTAAACTGATACTCTAGTAACACTTGGTCTTTTAAAAAGAAGAACGTAATGAAAAGTATAGCAAAAACTCCCATTCCGAACTCGCTAAGTAAACCTAGAATAGTATTGAATAAATTAGGTACAAAGTCAAGTTTAAGATGTGAACGTACATTAGCTCCCTCAATAATCTTGTCTAAACTAAATCCTTTAGTATCTAAGTAAAAGTCTATCTTTTGAATTAATCCATTAAAATCTTCTTGTAAATGAGACGTGTTTAATACAGAAAGGTTTTGTGCCTGAGTAGTAAACAAAGGAATAAACATAAAGATAAACCCTAGGAAAAAGGTTAAGAATACGAAGATAGTAAGCGTAACTGCAATTACTTTAGATAGGCGTAATTTTTTTCTAAGGAATTCGACAATAGGTTTGCCTATTAATGCTAAAACAAAAGCAAATCCCATATAAACGAAGATTGAGCTTATTTGTAAAAGCATTGCACCTAATACTGTAAGGGCAAATAAAATCAAAACTGCGCGTACTATTCCATTAGAAATCGTCTTAGCATCTACCATAATGTGATTTTTATTCGTTTGTAAATACGAAACTATGTACAGCTACTAGAGCTGCTGTTTCCGTTCTTAATCTTGTGTGTCCTAATGATACTGGACGATATCCTTTTTCTAATGCTAAGTTTATTTCTGCCGTAGAGAAGTCTCCTTCTGGACCAACTAAAAGTAAGTAATTTTTATGAGTGTCTATACAGTCTTTTAATAATATTTTCTCCGTTTCTTCACAATGAGCAATGTATAGTTCCCCTTCGTGGTTTTGATTTAAGAATTCTCTTAGCG
>JBOFGJ010000566.1:0-2832 GCA_051649065.1 Flavobacterium sp.
AGATTACACGAAAGATGAGAAGATTAACTATTAAAAATATCGGCCCTATTAAATCAGTAACTATTGATTTAAAACGCATTAATGTTTTGATAGGACTTCAAAGCTCAGGTAAAAGTACGATTAACAAGATAGCCTGTCACTGCTCATGGGTAGAGAAAGAGTTATACTCTTATCTAAATGCAGTACCCCCTGAGTTAGTTGCTGACTTTGAAGAACTTCTTATTGATTTTCATAAATTAGAGGGATTCTTTAGTGATGATTCATACATAAAATACGAGACAGGAGAAGTCGAATTTACTTTTAATGGAATAGACTGTACTTTTAATTATAATTGGAAAACAAACTCTTATTGGCAGAACTATAAGCGCAACAAAACTATATATATCCCTGCTGAGCGAAATATAATAGCTATAATTCCGAATTGGTATCAGATAAAATTAGAAAATACAAACTTAAAAAACTTTCTTTCACATTGGCAAGATACAAGGCTTGTATATAGTAATAAGGCTTTACCTATCTTAGACTTAGGCGTTAACTATAAATATAATACTAATAAAGAAACAGACGAGTTACATTTAACTTCTACCAATAAAACAATTAATATTAAGAATGCATCAAGTGGGTTACAATCTATAGTTCCTCTTTATGCTATGACTGAATACTTGACTTCTGAAATATATAAACAAAAAGAAAGTAGTAGTATAAAAGAAGACTTGTTAAAAGAACAAGTAGAACTTAAAATCACTCAGTTAGTACAGAACAGCATCATCAAAGAGGCTCTGTTCAATACGAAGGACAATTTAACAGATAAGACAGAGAAACAACTAATAAACTACTTTAGTAATAACATCAATACTATACAGCAGTCTAACATCTTCTTAGAAGAACCTGAGGTTAACCTATTCCCTGTTACACAAAAAGACTTAGTGAAGTTCTTAGTTAAATCAACATATCACAATGCTGACGGGAGAGAACACAGCCTATTCTTAACTACGCATAGCCCGTATATACTGACGACACTGAATAACCTCATCTATGCGAATGACTGCGCTAATGCAAATAAAGACGAAGTAAGCAAAATCTTAGGTGAAGAGTATTGGGTAGATTTTAATGATGTAGGAGTATGGTTCGTTAGGGATGGTGTGGTAGAAGATATATTAGATCAAGAACTTAAACAAATAGATGCGACAAGAATAGATGAAGTATCTCAGTTATTAAATGATGAGTTTGACAATCTTCTAAAAACGCAGTACCATGAAGTTTAACGAGAAGTATAATATTATTAAACAACATATTTATTGTGATGATAATCGTAAAACCTTATCATTAGAAGAGACTAAAGGTGTCAAATATATCGGTACTAACAAAAATGCTATAGACTATACGGTGTATAAAGTGGATAAAGGTTTACTTAATAATATGCCTGAGAAACAATGTGACTTTGTCATCTATGTACCGTCATCAGAGACTGTTTGTTTTATAGAATTAAAAGGAGGTAATGTAGAAGAAGGTTATAAACAATTATATAGCGCTATTCATACACTTGTCATTACTCCTAAGATTGAGATAAACAGAGTTCAAGCCAGAATAGTGGCAAGCAAAGTACGAACTCCAGCCATACGATCTAATCACAAAACTAAATTGGATGTATTGCTTGCTAAGTATAAAGAAAAAGTGATTACTAAAAATATCTTATTAGATGAACCTATAAACTAACAAAGGAGACTAAGTCATATTAGTCTCCTTTGTTAGTATTTATAGATTACTTCACCCAAGTATTCTTACCTGCGATACCTCCTGATATAATCAGTGTACCTGACATCACTAATAAAAAGACAAGTGATAGTGACCACGCCTGTGATAGATCAAATAAGGCTCCAAATATAGGTGGTCCACATGCTGCGATTAGGTATCCGATAGACTGTGCCATACCTGATAACTCTGCTGCCTGTGTAGTAGTGCTTGTACGCAAAACGAAGAATAACATCGACAAACTAAATGCTAATCCACTAGCTGTACCTATCAGTACACACCAAAGAGCAATAAGATTAACCTTAAAGATTAATAGCCCTGCTATCCCTACTGCAAATAAGGCTCCTGTAGCTATCGCTAATAGCTTCTGATTAGGAAGTTTACTCGCTATGATAGCTCCTATAAACGTCATCGGCAACTGTGCGAACTGCATATATGACAATAACCATCCTGCTTCTTCTCTTGGAATTCCCCAAGTAATGGCCATTTTAGGTAACCACGCCGCTAAACAGTAAAACAGTAATGACTGTACCCCCATAAATATAGTAACTGCCCACGCTGTCTTAGACTTGTACATATTAACTTTTACTTCATCCTCTCCTAATGAAGCTGTGGGTAGTACAACTTTGTGCTTCTTTACTTGTGGTAGCCAAACCACGATAGTCACAACACTTAGCACTATCCATATTCCGATAGATCCTTTCCATCCCATCTCGGTGAATTTACCCAAGCTAATACTAAACCCTGCTGCTAATGCTGCTGTTAGGTTCATCGCTACAGAGTATATTCCCATCATCGTACCAACGTTCTTCTGATAGTTATTTTTGATGTATGCAGGCATTAATACATTACCCACTGTGATAGCGATACCTACTAAAGCGGCTCCTAAAAACAGGGTAACTAAACTCCCATAAGGTCTAATAACTAATCCAATACTCAATACGATTAGTGAGACTAATAAGACTATTTCCATCCCGTAACGACGTGATATCTTTGGTACTATACTTGACAAAAATCCAAATGCCAGCAGCGGTATAGTAGTCACTAAACCTGCTGTAGTATTAGACAAAGCAAGGGACT
>JBOFGJ010000567.1:0-2469 GCA_051649065.1 Flavobacterium sp.
AAACGTATCGCATACATCTACACAATCCACATCCCCTAATGCTTGAAAGACAAACAACAAAACACAACATCACAACTCCACATCATCACAACAACATCACAACACCACAACATCACAACATCACAACAACATCACAACACCACACCATCACAACATCACAACATCACACCATCACAACTCCACAAAACACACCTTCACAAAAAAACAACATATAAACTAGTGCTAAACGATATTTAATTGTAAATTTACCCCCCAAACACAACTCTTTATATATGAATCCAAAAGTATTACTTACTTCAAAAGAGATTGATATCATTCTACACCGTTTGGCTTGTCAATTAGTAGAGAAACATCTTGATTTTTCTAATACCCTTCTTATTGGGATACAACCACGTGGTAAATTTCTAGCAGAGCGAATAATGAATATTCTCAAGACAGAATACGGTATATCTGATATACCGCTAGGGTTCTTAGATATCACATTCTTCCGCGATGACTTTAGAAGAAATCAAAAAACTCTTGAAGCAAATAAAACGCAAATAGACTTCTTAGTAGAAGATAAGAAAGTCGTATTTATAGATGACGTGCTTTACACAGGACGCAGTATACGTGCCGCACTCACCGCTATACAGTCATTCGGACGTCCTGCAGAAATTGAATTATTAGTACTAATAGATCGTCGATTTAGTCGCCATTTACCAATCCAACCTGATTATAGAGGTAGACAAGTAGATGCCTTCGGAGAAGAGACTATCCGTGTACAATGGTCTGAACACGAACAGGAAGACGCAGTCTTACTAGAAGAAATAGAAAAAAACTAACTACCTAAATCTACCATTAGAAGTACAATGAAAGAATTAAGCGTAAATCACCTTTTGGGAATTAAGTATATCACCAAGAATGATATTGATTTAATATTCGAAACTGCTGATCACTTTAAAGAAGTAATTAATCGCCCGATTAAGAAAGTTCCTTCTTTACGAGATATTACTATAGCTAATATCTTCTTTGAAAACAGTACACGTACTAAGTTGTCTTTCGAATTAGCACAAAAGCGTCTGTCTGCAGATGTTATTAGCTTCTCTGCTGCTCAGTCTTCTGTTAAGAAAGGAGAAACCCTAATTGATACAGTTAATAATATCTTAGCGATGAAAGTAGATATGGTCGTGATGCGTCACAGCGATGCTGGAGCAGCTCACTTCTTATCTAAGAACGTAAGTGCTAGTATTATCAACGCAGGTGATGGAGCACATGAGCACCCTACACAGGCATTATTAGACAGTTATTCTATCCGTGAGAAACTAGGAGATGTAGCTGGTAAGAAAGTTGTGATCGTAGGAGATATCCTACACTCACGTGTAGCACTATCTAATATATTTGCCTTGCAGATGCAAGGAGCAGAAGTAAAAGTATGTGGACCGAAAACACTTATCCCTAAACATATCGAAAGTCTAGGAGTGAAGGTAGAGCCTAATCTGAGAAAAGCACTAGAGTGGTGTGATGTAGCGAATATGCTTCGCGTTCAGAATGAGCGTTTAGACTTTAGCTATTTCCCTAATACGCGAGAGTATTCTCAACAGTATGGCTTAGATAAGACACTATTAGATTCTTTAAATAAAGAGATCGTAGTGATGCACCCAGGGCCTATTAACAGAGGAGTAGAGATTACTTCTGATGTAGCAGACTCTCAGCAGTCAGTGATCTTAGATCAAGTAGAGAATGGAGTAGCCGTGCGTATGGCTGTTATCTATCTATTAGCTTCTAAAATTAAATAGTATAGCCAGCCTTTTGTTGGCTTATTTTATACCTTATAACCAGTATATAGCGTTAGTATGACGTTGTATGCTGGTTTTTTTGTGTAACATGTTAAGTATTTAACTTTTATACTTAGTTTTAGTACTGCTAAATAAACAATCTTAATTTATGAATAAAAGCATCTTAGTTGTACTCTTTCTATTGACACTTACTAGTGTGAGAGCCCAAAAGATAGAGCAAGTCTATTTAGATTCTACTGATCATACGAAAACGACTTACACGAAGATTTATCCCCCTAATCTACCGTGGAAGGGGTATCTCGTATTGATACCAGGTTTTGGAGAGACAGCAGCATCAGTGATACAAGAGAGTACATTGCCGATGTTAGCGGCTAAGAGTGGTATCTTCGTTATTATCCCCACCTTGCAGGATGGAGAGCTTTCTTTTGGGGTAGATCAGGCGAGTCAGCAGACCCTAGATGTGATTATAGAAGATGTACGTAGTAAACATAAACTGATAGATCAACGTTTTTTTATCGGTGGTTTCTCTATCGGTGGAAGTACAGCGATTAAGTATGCAGAAGAGACTACTAGCAAGCCTAAAGCTGTTTTTGTAATAGACTCACCACTTGACTTTGAGCGTTTTTATTATTCTAGTTTGCGTGAGGTGAGATTATCAGGCATAGAGAATGCGAGTGAAGAAAGTATTTATATG